>JABIZW010000063.1 GCA_018666295.1 Halieaceae bacterium | reverse complement strand
TGCTATGACTGATCGCCTTACTGTCGTTTCCACTGACTGCCACGCAGGCCTACCTATTTCGCAATACAAGCCTTACGTCGACAGCAAGTATCACGACTTCATCGATATGGCCGTCGAGGTCCAAGTCGACATGATGGACAAAGCCGAGCAACAGTTTTTGATCAAAGAGATCAACGACGAATGGCGCGCTCCCATCAAGCAGGAGTTGACCGGTGCCTGGGATTACAAAGAGCGTAGCAAGATGCTCGCCAGAGACGGCATTACCGCTGAAGTCATTTTTCCAGACGGGATTACCGAGCAAAACACCCCACCGTTTGGTGCCGGTCTGGGTTTATCACCCAAAGATGCTGTGCCCGAACTTCAGTGGGCCGGTGCTATGGCGCACAATCGCTGGTTATCAGAGTTGGTCGCTAACGACCCCAAAAGACACTTTGGCGTGGCTTCAATCCCCTTATTATTCGATGTCGCCCAAGCCGTCGATGCGGTTCGCTGGTGCCATGAAAACGGTCTGAAGGGTGTCATGCTGCCAACGCTTTGGGGCGAGCACGCGGCCTACCACGACGTCAAATACGATCCGTTCTGGGAGGCCTGCCAAGACCTCGGCATCGTCATACATTTCCATTCCGGTCCAGCGCCGCACAACGAATATTTTGGTCCCGCCTTTCCCAATGAGGACCGAAGTGCAGAGCTGCCTGGCGCCATGGGAGCCTACGTCTCTGAGGTCATGTTCTGGCTCTATCGACCCTTAACGTTCATGTTATGGGGCGGCGTATTTGAGCGCTTCCCTCGCCTTAAGGCCATGGTCGTCGAGGGTGGGACCATGTTCATGGTCCCTTCATGGCTCATGCTGTTAGACCACAACTACACCGACATTCAGTTCTCAGCAAAGCTTGGTGATTTTCGATCGCACCTGTCCATGGCACCGAGTGAGTACTTTGCACGTAACTGCGGCATCGGCGCGTCATGTGTGCCCCGGCGCGATCTCGATATGAGAGATCAAATTGGACTGAAGCAGATCATGTGGGGCAGTGACTTCCCGCACCCCGAGGGGACTTGGCCGAATACCGCGCAGTATTATCAGGACACCTTTAAAGGGTTTGATGTCGATGACGGTCGTCAAATTTTAGGCGGCAATGCTATTGAGTTTTACGGTTTAGACCGTCAATACCTGGATGGACTTGCGGCTGAGATTGGTCCGTCGAGCAGTATTTTTAACGGCTAAAAAACAATAACGACCCAGGGAGAATATTGACATGGAACTCATCGCAGTCTGCGACTCCAAAACTAACACAGCGCCTGACTTCCCTATCGGATGGTGGTCAGTGGCGCGAAGCCACGAACTTGAGGTGGGTGACGTTAAAGCGGTCACTGCACTGGACCGTGAGTTGGTCCTCTATCGGACTGAGTCTGGCGACGCACGAGTCCACGACGCGTATTGTCCTCACTTGGGGGCGCACCTCGGTGTGAACGGTAAAGTGGTTGGCGAATCGATTCAATGCCCTTTTCACGGCTGGCAATTCGGAGGCGATGGGAAGTGTCAGCACATTCCTTATTGCGAAACAATTCCGGCGCGCGCAAAGGTTCAAAACTGGCCCACCAGTGAGGTCAACGGCGAGATCTACATGTGGTACCACCCAACGGGCGCCGCGCCAGACAAAGAAGTGCCTGTGATCCCGCAGATTGGCGACGAAAACTGGACCGAGCCCCGCCAAGTGGAGTTCAACATTCCAGTTCACATTCAAGATATCGCGGAAAATTCATGTGATCCGGAGCATTTTCAGTACGTGCACAAGCAAAACCAGACTCCGCCCTCTTCCGTTAAGGTCGAGGACGATGGCGCCGTGCATTTACGCTCTGAAATAGAAGCTCAAGGCATGACTGGGGAGCTTCACGCCACCATGTTCCAACCCGGTCTTGCACGTGTTGTCACCAGCTATGGCCCGGGCGCTGAAATGATGGTTTACAACTCCGCACAGCCTATTTCAAAGGATGAAACGCTCCTGCGGTGGACCCTTATCGTGCGCAATGAAATAGCCGAGTTTGTGGGCGACCAAGTCATGGACGGCATTATTGAGGGTCTGTCAGACGACTACCCGATTTGGGAAAACAAGGTGCACCGCAAGCAGCCTATTTTCTGCAAAGGCGACGAGACGCTGGTGCTATTCAGAAAATGGGTGCGCCAGTTTTACCTTCCCGACAGCCCGCGAGGTCAACAATGAGCGACAACTATTACAGTGGAAAAACAGCCATTATTACCGGTGGTGCCAGCGGCATTGGTCGATCAATAGCCTTTGGATTGGGTCGTGCGGGCGCGAACGTTGTCGTTGGCGACGTCGATGCGACCGCCATGGAATCCATGGCGACGGACCTCAGTGCAGAAGGTATTTCGCACCGTATTGAACGATGTGATGTGACCTCAACAGAGAGTCTCCAAGCGTTACTTGATACGAGCTTAGAGGCGTTTTCACAGGTGGACCTCGTATTTGCCAATGCGGGCATTGGCGCAGGCGAAGCGGGCCCTATCTGGGGCTTTTCTGAGAAAGATTGGCAGTGGTGCTTTAACGTCAATCTGTGGGGTGCGGTCAATAGCATCAGCGTGTTCATGCCCTACCTGATCACACGGCCTGATCGAACCCACATGATCATCACCGGCTCAGGTAATGGCGCCTATACCGTGCTGCCTGATGTGCCTATTTACACGGCCACGAAGGCGGCGGTTCATACCATTACAGAGAACCTACACTACCAAGTACAAATGGGTGGACTTCCGGTTGTTGTGAGTGCCCTCTTCCCCGGACCGCACGTCGTTGAAACGGGTCTGTTTAATTCGGGACGTGTTCGACCTGAAGAATTCGATAAAGGGGTCATTGGCAACGAGACAGGCATCAACTCTGTCGAAGACATGAAACGCATGGCTGAAGAATTTGGCATCAATATCCAGACCACGCACCCCGATGAGGTTGCAGAGATGGCGCTTGCAGGCATTCCAAATGGTGATTTTTGGTTGCTGGCGCACACGGACGAAAGCAAAGCCAAGATCCAGCGCCGCGCCGACATGATTATCAATAAGACTACGCCCGTACCAGAATCGGTCGGCTGACAATACGTTTATACCGCACAAGGAATAATAATATGAGTGAAGCACAAGCCCCTATGGGAAATACCGGCGATATCATCAACTGGCCCATGCTGAAGATCCACTACCGAACTGACCCCGACGCGATTGCGGCGCTACTGCCACCTGGGTTCACTGTCGGTAAAGAGCCTAACGTCAATCTCACCGTGTATAACTTCCCGGTACCCGATGTCCCAGAGTACGGAGTCGTCACTACGGTTAACGCTGACTTTGACGGTGTGGAGGGTGAATACACCCTCGGCTATGGCATCGATCAGGAATCGGCGATCTTTATATCGCAAGAGACAAATGGCCAACCCAAGTACCCCTGCGTAATCGACTATCACAGGCTTGGGCCCATGGTTCGCGCCAAGTGCACGCACCAAGGCTATACCTTCCTTGAGTTTGATGGCATGAGCGAAGGCCCCTCTGATCCAGGCGATGAATTCGTGCAAAACGAATGGTGGATCAAGGTGTCGCGTGCGGTCAGCATGGGCGGTCCGGCCACCGGCTATGACTTCCCGCCGCATGTCGTCCACGTCGCCAGTAAATACGGTACCGCCTGGAAAGAAACAGTGAACGGCAAACTCCTTTTACGCGACAGCCCTTGGGACCCGCTCGCCAGCAAACTACCCATGCACGAGCAATTATCGGCCTACCTGTGGTGGCCAATTTTCCTAGACCGTTCCATTACATTGTCAAAGCCCCTTGATCCAGATGCGTTCTTGCCTCACGCAGACACCATTTCCGGATCACGCTGGCCCGGCGTCAACGGTGCACCGGGTAAGTAACGCGCGCGATGACTCAAAAGGATGATCTGGCCTCAAGGGTTCAAGCCCTTGAGGACATTGAGGCCATAAAACGTTTAAAGGCTCGCTGGTGGTTCGCCTGCGACACCCGCGACATCGCCGGTATGCGTGGCTGCTATGACGAAAGCGATTTTCTGATCGACTTTGGTTTTATTGGCGAGTTCACGGATATGGACGCCTTTATCGACGTCTTTGAGTCATTGGCCTGCCACCCGACGCATGTCGATATGCACCACGGCACCGCGCCTGAAATTGAAATGACGGGGCCCGACACTGCAAAAGGTCGCTGGCGTATGCGTTTTCAATTGCTCGAAACAGCGCTAAAACAAGTGCAACTCATGAGCGGTTACTACGAAGATGAATATGCACGGGTTGAGGGCGAGTGGAAAATGCGCGTCTCAAAATACACGCTGATGTCTAATCTTTTCCTCTCCTCGGCTGAGGGTGTTGTTGCGATCGAACAGATCGGCAGCGCGCCCGGCCTGGTCACTGAGCAGTAAGGATATTCGTATGGCCGCTAATGATATGGCTGCCAAGTGGGATACCTTCTGCGACACGCTGAAAGCCGCTGGGCAAGAACTGACGCAGGACCATGTACCCCAAGACGAGCAAAGTCAGGCTGAGGGCTTGCGATACCTCTCTAGGATGGCGCGTGCAGCACTTGAGTGGTACGTAGAGTTTAACGATGCGGCGTTTCCCGTGCTTTATCAACCAGCCCACGAGACCATCAAGCTAGGGGCCGATAACCCCGATAACGTCTACCAAAAAGCCGTTATAGACGGGCGCTTTGACTACCACCTAACCGGTAATCGCGGATCCATTGACTACATCAGCTTTGCAACAAGTAAAGGCAGTTATGCTGAAAACTTAAAGCAGATTGAAACGGGCTTCCTCGATAGTAATGCGCTTGATATGGATGCAGACGGTAACTTCGAGATAGTCTTGAGCGCCCGCACGCAGTCGGGCAACTGGCTGCCAATGGACACCGAGTCGGAGTCTCTGCTGATCCGTCAAACCTTTCTAGACCGATCGGTTGAGATCCCTGCTGACATACAAATTCAACGGCTCGACCGCTCAGCCACTCCAGAGCCGCTGAGCTCAGAAAAGATCACAGCCGACTTCGACAAGGCCATGGCGTTTTATCGCAACACCATTGGTTTGTTCTCCCAGTGGAGCAAAGACATACGAAAAAACCCCAACAGCCTCCTCCTTTGGGATCAAGCTTTTTGCCAAGCCGTCGGTGGCGACCCTAATATCATCTACTATCACGGTCATTTCCGACTGGCTTCAGATGAGGTGATGGTGATAACACTTCCCTCAATCCCTGATTGCCAAACTTGGAACCTGCAAGTTGATAACTACTGGATGGAGTCGCTCGACTACCGCTATCACAAGATCGCTATCAACCGGCATACTGCTCACGTCAATGCTGATGGTTCGGTCGATCTTCACATCGCCCAAAGGGATACAGGTCACGCCAATTGGCTCAACTCGGGCGGCCATATAGAGGGGACCCTCTGCTTCCGATGGGTCGGCTGCGAGAAGCCTACAAGCCCGGTCACCCGCGTTATCAAATACTCGGACGTCAGCGAGTGAGTCAGGCCCAACCTGAACCTCAACGCAGAAACTCGACCGGTAAGCATCTTGCTAAGTTCGCCGGTATCATTGCCGCAGTCATCATTGTCGCTTCAATCAGCTACACACTGGGCAGCTTCAACGCACGTGACACCGTCAGCCGGCCCGAGATGAGCTGGGCCCTGGGTTCAGCGGCCGCCATCAAAACCAGCGATTTATCCATCAGTCTCGAGCACGCTGCAAATGTGATACGTCAGCGTGATCCAGATATGTCAGAAGCTGAATTGGCCAAAGCCTATGACTATCTTAGTGAGTTGCTGGCTGCATCCGTGGAGATGCATATCGCCAAAGGTGACCCTTTGAGGCCAGCGTTTACAAATTGGATGAGCGACTATCGTAAGTTTTTGGGTGATAGCCCTGATGCGGTCTATTCAACCGCGCCGATCAACGCCGGTATTGAGTATGAGATAGAAATAAAAGCAGGCTCAGCAGACTACTTGGGACTTGTTGTTTACGACCGCAGCCCTTTAACCGGCTGGAACAGGGTTGCTGACAGCGTGAGTGTTATTCCAGAAACCGACAACTCAGACTTTCGTATTCAATTGACAGTGGGGCCTAACCACGACGTAATGCAGAGCCGCGTCACCAGTGCCGACAACAACAAATTCACTGCTCCCGTGAGCGATGTTTCTGAGGCTACTAGAGACAGACCAAGCTCTTCACCTCAGCGACTCGCGCTCAATATAACCGATGGCAGTCACATGCTTATGGTGCGGGAGTACTTCTTTGACTCAGGCCCCCGGGAACCCTCATCTTTGAAAATCACAGCGCTAGTTAAGGATGAAGCGGTCAACACCACAGAAGTCCGCTCAACGCCTTATGAAACGCGCGCTGAAAATGCCGTGAACTTCTTCAATCAGACTTGGCAAGGCAGCCTTGCTCTTGCTGATGCGCTTAACACGACAGCTAATAGCTTTGATCGCCCGGCGACGGTGTCTCCTGATTTCGTCGGTATTTTTTATCCGACACCCGATAACGACTACCACGGAGGCGCCTTCTCGCTCGCACCCGGAGAGGCCCTGATTGTCGAAGGCAAGGTACCCACTGCGGCCTTTTGGAGCATTACGCTACAAAACCATTGGATGCAGTCGATTGAGGCTAACGGGCAAGCGGTTTCCCTGACCGGTAATCAAATTACAAACCGGCAAGGAAAATACCGTGTGTGGATCAGTGAAACCGCACCTCCATCTGGTGAGGATTGGCTCGATACCCAGGGTAAAACTAAGGGGTTGGTGGCTATACGATATTTGCTCGCTGACACTGCGACCTCGCCAAAAGCGACGCTGCATGAGGTGAACCACCCCGTTGAAGTGAGTAATCTGAACCAATCGGAACTAAAAAGCTTATGAGGATCCCACTGTGCTAAGTACCGATCAGTTAATGACTGCAGCGCTGGAAGTTGCAGACAGCGGGCAATTTAAGGATTTGAATTTTCTTGAGCATCTTGAGTCCTTAGTGTCAGGACTCAATCGCGAGGCCGCTCTTAATGAGGTTGGCACACAATTTCATAGCGCTCGCTTGGCAGATTTACTTGCTAACCGACTGAGGCTAGAGCACTGGGTCGAGCAGTACCCGGACATTCTCGAGGAAAAAATCCTCAGTCCGATTGTCGTGATCGGACTACCCCGCACGGGCACTACGATGTTACATCGCAGCATTGCCGCCGATGATCAGCTGCTTGCCCCACTTTGGTACGAGGTACGCCAACCAAGCCCTCTAAACCCAAACTTTGAGCAAGATGACGCGCGAATTCCGATTGCTAAGGCGGAAGTGGCCGCCATGTTGAAGGCATCACCCGAACTTGCCGCCATCCATCCAATGGATCCAGTGGCTGCCGATGAGGAGATCATGCTCCTCGAGCATGCCTTCATGAGCACGGTGCCCGAATGTTACGGATTCATGCCCGAATATGGAGAGAGCCTTTTCGAAAAGGACCAGTCTGTCGCCTACGACTATCTCTACTTACAACTTCAATTTTTACAGTGGCAGAAACGCAAAAAAGGTCTAACAGGTGCGCGTTGGCTGCTTAAAACCCCCCACCATCTGCACTACCCCGAACATCTTTTCGCGCGATTCCCCGGTGCGTTGGTCATTCAAACTCACCGTCATCCGCTAGAAGTCATTCCCTCTTACGGCAGTATGATGGCCGCACTAGCATCACCCTTCACCAACACGCTAGATCCAGTTGCTATGGCCCAGCATTGGGCAGAAAAATGGCAGCTTGGCCTAGCCAAGACACGTGCATTTCGCGACAACGGTTATGATGATCGTTATTTTGATTTGTGGTTCAAAGATTCCGTCAGGGACCCGGAAACGACTATTAAGAGCATCTACACCTTTACAGGGCAGACGCTCACAGATGTGGCTCTGGCAGAGATGGCTCGATGGCGTGAGATGAATGCCCGAGAGAATCGCCCCGAGCACCATTATGAGTTATCCGACTACGGGTTTACGCGCGCCGGCATCGAACATCAGTTCGGCGACTATATTTCACGCCATGCCCAAGCATGATAACGCTTCTAGCGAATCACTTATTCTCAACGTAGTCCTTCAACGCCCTAGCCGTGTCATCAAATGCGCGCTTTACCCAAGGACCTGCGAACCGCATCACGTGGATTCCGTGAGGCCCTAAGAAGGCGTCGGTCGAGTAGTATTCGCAGCTGACAGGGCCAGTTGAGATAACGAACTGGTCTCGTCGCGCTGGGTAGGGCCACTCGTCGACCCAGGGCGCTGACCATGACACGAGACGGGGCTCATCAATTTCTGTGATGAACTCCACGTTATCGAAGTACTGCCCCTCCTCCGTGTAGCTTTTGAGCTTCATCGACAGTGGCTCACCCACTTCGAGCACGCCGGAAGCCTCAACGCAAAAGGGGTTCCACTCGCTGTAGCGGTCAAAATCGATCAACACATCCCACACGACCTGAGCAGGTGCACCGATCTTTACGGTAATGGAGCGCACAATCGCGTTGGGGTCTACAGCTCGCTTTTCTTGCTCATTTATACCGTCCGTCATTACCGCCTCCCTTCACCCATTCTTACGGCGCCATGTACTCGCCGCCGTTCACATCGACCGAACTACCGGTAATGACCGCCGAATAATCCGACAGGAAGGCAAGTACCGCCCTCGCGCAATCTGCTTCTGGGGGAATGATCCCCAGCGGGATGCGATCAGTAATGCTGCGCATCACGGTATTACGATCTGCGCCCGCGGCCACCTGAGAATCGATGAACGCATAAACAGGAGCCCCACCAATCCATCCCATACGCAACGCATTCACCCGAATAGAAAACTTCCCAAAATCATTGGCCATGTGGCGAGTGAGCGCGTTAAGTGCGCCTTTCCCTGCCGCGTACATCGTCTCACCGGCAAAGGGCTTTACCGTCGACATGGTCGAGACGTTGACGATCGAGCCCCCACCCACCTTTTGCATGTGCGGCGCACACGCCTGCGCCATTCGAAGTGCGCCCTGACAAATGACATTAATGACGTCGCCCACTTTATCAGGATCCGCTTGATCGGCCGTTGCCCAATCACCATGCGCGTAAGCGCTATTAACCAGGCCATCAATTCGACCAAACGCCTTTGCTCCCGCAGCCACTAGCGCGTTGCATTGCTCGGTCGAGGTGACATCGGTACCGAATGCCACCGCCTGTCCACCGGTTTTCCGAATCTCGTCCGCAACCGCGTCAATAAAGTCTTGATTGCGCGCGCCCAGTACGACGGCGGCACCCTCTGCAGCCGCCATTTTCGCCAGTGTTTGTCCAAGTCCTGGACCGACCCCGCT
>JABIZW010000170.1 GCA_018666295.1 Halieaceae bacterium | reverse complement strand
GGCGTGTTTGATGCTGCAATTTTAATGGTTTCACCAGTGCGCGGATTACGACCGTCACGCGCCGCACGTGGCTTTACAGAAAATGTTCCGAAGCCTACAAGAGATACACTACCACCTTTTGAAAGCTCTGCCGTAACTGCAGCAACAGCTGCATCAAGGGCACGACCTGCGCCGGCTTTTGAAAGGTCTGCTTCAGAAGCGATGGCATCTATTAATTCATTTTTATTCACGATAGGTCCTCTTTTTTTACTTTAGGAGATTGCTTGAAGTCATGTAGAGCCTACCTTTGGCCGCATAAGCGGTCAATCACGAAATGTAAAAAATTACGTTTTTTTTCGCCCAAACGGACATTAATCGCGTCAATGCGAGACCGCTCTGGCTTTTCCCTCGTTTTCGTCGTCAGATGACGCGACCTTCGAGTCATTTTGTCCCGCCATATAATCTTCATCCGACAGTGGCGTCGGAGAGGTTTCAAGCGCGATCTCAAGCACTTCATCAATCCATTTGACCGGCTTTATGTCGAGCTTGTCTTTAATGTTGTCGGGGACTTCTGCTAGATCGCGTTCATTTTCATGCGGGATTATCACGGTCGTAATGCCACCACGTCGGGCCGCCAGAAGCTTTTCTTTGAGTCCACCGATTGCAAGGACTTCACCGCGCAGCGTTATTTCTCCAGTCATAGCGACGTTGGCGCGAACCGGTATTTTGGTTGCGACACTGACCAGCGCTGTGCACATGCCAACCCCCGCACTTGGACCATCTTTTGGCGTTGCCCCCTCTGGTACGTGTATGTGGAGGTCGTGGCTGTCGTGATATTTTGCAGGTATACCCAAGCCTTGCGAGCGCGCGCGAACCACAGTCATTGCGGCTTGTATCGACTCTTGCATGACGTCACCCAAGCTACCCGTGCGAACGTGACGCCCCTTTCCGCTGACTGATGCGGCTTCAATGGTCAATAATTCACCGCCAACCGACGTCCACGCAAGGCCTGTGACTTCTCCAACTTGATTGGCCTCGTCTGCAACACCAAACGTAAACTTGCGCACACCGAGTAACGTTTCAAGATTAGCCGATGTGACCTCAGATCCAGATTCCCAATCGTCTAATGCGAGTTTCTTGACCACCTTCCGACAAATCTTCGCGAGTTCGCGCTCCATTGCACGCACGCCAGCCTCACGAGTGTAGTAGCGTACAACGTCGAGAATCGCCTCGTCCGCTACAGAAATCTCTTCTTGCTTCAAGCCATTCACTTTGATCTGTTTAGGTAACAGGTACTTGCGTGCAATGCTGACCTTCTCGTCTTCCGTGTAACCGGGAATACGAATCACCTCCATTCGATCAAGAAGTGGGCCGGGGATGTTCATGGTATTTGAGGTGCAAACAAACATGACATCCGACAGATCGTAATCCACCTCCAGGTAGTGATCATTAAACGCGTGGTTTTGTTCCGGATCTAAGACCTCGAGCATGGCTGAGGCGGGATCTCCTCGATGATCCATCCCCATTTTATCAATCTCATCGAGCAAGAACAGCGGGTTTCGCACGCCGGCCTTGACCATCTTTTGAATCAACTTTCCGGGCATCGAGCCTATGTAGGTACGGCGGTGTCCTCGGATTTCGGCCTCATCACGCACACCACCCAACGCCATCCGAACAAACTTCCGGTTCGTTGACTTCGCAATCGATTCACCTAGGGAGGTTTTACCGACGCCAGGAGGACCAACTAGGCACAGGACAGGTCCCTTGAGCTTTCTGACCCGCTTTTGTACCGCGAGGTACTCAAGGATTCGGTCCTTCACTTCCTCGAGCCCATAATGGTCCTGGTCAAGAACCGTTTTGGCTCGTTTTATATCGTGCTTAATTTTGCTTCTTTTCGACCAAGGGACGCCCACCAACCACTCGATGTACCCCCGCACGACAGAAGCTTCTGCTGACATCGGCGACATCATTTTGAGCTTACTGAGTTCCGAGTTGGCCTTCTCAATGGCCTCTTCCGACATCTTTGCTTCGGTAATTCGATTTTGAAGCTCATCGACCTCATTGGGTGCATCGTCCATTTCACCCAGCTCTTTCTGAATGGCCTTCATTTGTTCGTTGAGGTAGTACTCGCGCTGGCTCTTCTCCATTTGTTTTTTTACGCGACCGCGAAGCTTCTTCTCCACCTGAAACAGGTCAATTTCAGAGTCCATCAACGACATTAGGTGCTCAAGTCGAGTACTGACCGCGGACATTTCTAGAATCTTTTGCTTCTCACTTAGATCGACAGACATATGCGCCGCGATGGTATCGGCAAGACGCCCAGGCTCCTCAATACCGGAGAGCGATGTGAGCACCTCATTGGGCACCTTCTTGCTCACGTTGACGTACTTTTCAAAGTGACCCACGATCTCTCGACTCGCGCCGTCGGCATCGGCGCTTTCGAGGTCCTCGCAGACCACCTCTCGCACTGTTGCCATTGAAAACGTCTCACCTGTATCAATGGCTTCAATCGCTGCTCGCTCGCTACCTTCTACCAGCACCTTAATTGTTCCGTCGGGGAGCTTTAACAACTGCAATATTGTAGAGATTGTGCCCACTTGATAGAGGTCGTCGACATCAGGATTATCGTCCGGTGCGTGCCGCTGCGCCACGAGAAGGACTTGCTTATTTCCCGACATAGCGTGCTCTAATGCTTCGATAGAGCGCTCTCTTCCAACGAATAACGGCAAGACCATGTGTGGATAGACCACAACGTCTCGCAAAGGAAGCAGGGGTAGTTGCATTGCAGCTGTGTCGCTCATAGTCATCTCCATAGGTTCAATAAAGAGATGGGGACTTGTTTAGTAATCTCAAGCCCTTTTTTGCAGAAGTTTAGACAGCCGATTTAGGCGTCTTGGGCGGCCATTGACTCGTCTTGTGTCGAATACACCAACAGCGGTTCAGAATCGCCATTAATGACGGATTCATCGACAACGATTTTCGCAACGCCTGCCTGTGAGGGAATATTGTACATCGACTCAAGCAATACATTTTCAAGAATTGACCGAAGCCCGCGCGCGCCCGTCTTTCGCTCCATAGCCTTGCCGGCGACAGCACGTAAACCGTCCTCACGGAAGTCTATTTCAACGCCTTCCATATCGAACATTTTACGATACTGCTTCGTGAGTGAGTTTTTCGGCTCGGTCAAGATCTGCATCAATGCCGCAACGTCTAACTCTTCGAGAGTCGCGATCATCGGCAATCGCCCCACAAACTCGGGAATAAGACCGTACTGAACTAGGTCCTCTGGCTCCAAGTCATTCAAGCTCTCCGAAAACTCTTTCTTGTCTGCTCGTCCCGTCACTTCAGCGGAGAACCCAATCCCCCCCTTCTCTGAACGGTTTTGAATCACCTTATCGAGTCCCGCAAACGCGCCGCCACAGATAAACAAGATGTTACTTGTGTCGACCTGCAAAAACTCTTGCTGCGGATGCTTACGCCCCCCCTGAGGTGGAACGGAAGCGACAGTTCCCTCGATGAGTTTCAGCAATGCTTGCTGCACACCCTCACCCGATACGTCTCGGGTAATCGACGGGTTGTCTGATTTTCGTGAGATCTTATCAATTTCGTCGATATAAACGATGCCCATCTGGGCCTTCTCGACGTCGTAGTCGCATTTCTGCAACAACTTCTGAATAATGTTTTCGACGTCTTCCCCCACATAACCGGCTTCTGTCAATGTGGTGGCGTCGGCAATCGTGAATGGGACGTCAAGGAGTCGCGCAAGTGTTTCTGCTAAAAGTGTTTTTCCTGACCCTGTTGGACCGACCAGCAGAATATTTGACTTACCCAGCTCCACGTCGGTCGACTTGCCCTCGCCCGTTCGCAGACGCTTATAGTGATTGTACACCGCCACCGAAAGCACTCGTTTCGCGCGCGCCTGCCCGATAACGTATTCGTCGAGTATTTGATTGATCTCGTGTGGCACAGGCAGCTTTTCGGAGGACTCTGGAGACGCGGTTTCTTGAATCTCTTCGCGGATAATATCGTTACAGAGATCAACACACTCGTCGCAAATAAATACCGAAGGACCCGCGATCAGTTTGCGGACTTCGTTCTGACTTTTGCCACAAAACGAGCAATAAAGCAGCTTTCCGTTGTCTTCGTTGGTGCTGTCGCCGGTCATCCGTTATGGCCCTTTAGTCCGTTTTCGCGCGTTCGTGTAACGATGATAGGTTTCTACGCCTAATGCAAGGCGGCAGATCTCGTTTTGCAAAAAAGCCTTTAACGAGCAGTAAGAACCTGATCGACGAGACCGTAGTCAACACTTTGCTCGGCACTCATAAAACGATCTCGTTCGGTGTCTCGTTCAATGACTTCCATCGTTTGCCCGGTGTGCTCGGACAACATGCGATTTAAACGCTCTCGCAAGAAGAGAATTTCCTTGGCTTGTATCTCAATGTCAGTGGCCTGCCCCTGCGCACCGCCACTGGGCTGGTGGATCATCGTCCTGGCATTCGGGAGGATGAGTCGCTTTCCTTTGGTACCGCCGCTGAGCAAAAACGCGCCCATGGACGCGGCCTGACCAACGCACATGGTACTCACGTCAGGTTTAATAAATTGCATGGTGTCGTATATAGACAGTCCTGCAGTGACAGACCCGCCGGGGCTATTAATATAGAGGTGGATATCTTTATCTGGGTTCTCAGACTCAAGAAACAGCAACTGTGCCACCACCAGATTGGCCATTTGATCTTCAATGGGCCCCACAATGAAAATGACACGCTCTTTTAGGAGGCGAGAGTAGATGTCAAATGAGCGTTCTCCACGTGACGTCTGCTCAATCACCATAGGGACCAACCCTAAGCCTTGCTCATTACCCGCTTCAAAACCATGCGCCATCAATCGTCTCCTCGTTGCCTTAAATTTTGGTTTATTGCTGCGCCGCCGCGCGCGTTCGTTGAAGCGCGTCCTGATAATCCGTCACTTCGTCGATAATCGATGCTTGCTCAAGCAACTTCTCAACCACTGCATCTTCAAGCACCCTCGATTCAATGCCCATCAACTGGTTATTGTCTTCGTAGTACCAATTAATGACCTCTTCGGGATCCTGATAGGTCGAAGCGATGTCTTCGATGAGCTCTCTCACTTTATTGGGCTCCGCTCGAACACCTAAATCTTGGACCATTTCGCTGACGAGCAGTCCTAACCTGACCCGAGTTTCGGCACGCTCAGCGAACATTTCATCGGGGAGAATACTCTTTAAGTCCATATCTGGACTCACACCGCCGCCAAATTGTTGAAACATCTGACTGCGAAGCGCGTCGGTTTCCTGCGAAATGAGAGTTTGGGGGATTTCGAGCGCCGGATGTGCGTCGACAATTGCGTCCATCACTTGCTGCTTGACGTGTGCGTCAATCGCACTCTTGAGCTCTCGCTCCATATTCTTTTGCACCTCGGCTCGGAAGCCGTCGACGTCATCACCCTCGACCCCGTAGGACGCAAATAATTCGGCATCAAGCGGCGCCAACTCTTGTGCCTGAACACTCTTAACACTGACCTTAAACTCTACAGCAGCGCCCTTAAGCTCGTCTGAGTGGTAGTCCTCTGGGAACGTCAAGTTAAGCGTGCGCTCGTCGCCTGCTGACGCGCCCACCAAACCGTCCTCAAACCCTGGAATCATCCGACTCGATCCAAGCTCCAACGCGGTGTCTGTGCCTGACCCACCGTCAAACGCTTCGCCGTCTTTAAATCCTTCAAAATCGATAGTCAGGGTGTCGCCCTCTTCCGCGGCACGGTCAACCTCGACCAATTTACCCTGCTGCTTCTGAAAAACCGCAATAATCTCATCGACGTCGGTCTGCCCGATCTCGCAGGTCAGCTTAGTCACCTCGAACCCTTTGACATCGTTCAACGCGACTGTGGGGTATATTTCAAACGTCGCGATGTACTCAACGTCCTTACCGCTTTCAAAGCTCTTTGCTTCGATACTTGGCTGACCTGCTGGGCGCAAATTCTCTCCCACCACTGCTTCCTGGAAGGAGCGATTAATCACATCACCTAGCACTTCTTGACGAACGCCCGGCCCAAAGCGCTGTTTCATTACGCTCATAGGGACCTTGCCAGGACGAAAGCCTGGTAAACGAACATTCTTCGCTGACTCGGCCAGTTTCTTATCAACAGCCGAATCTACCTCGTCTGAAGGAACTGCCACGGTCAATTTTCGCTCTAAACCCGATGTTGTTTCTACCGAGACACGCATTCTCGTCTCCTAAATCTGACGCCTAAAATGCCCCAGCTTGGGGCATAAAATAATAAAAGGATGTGGTGCGGAAGGAGAGACTCGAACTCTCACGTCGTAAGACACTGGAACCTAAATCCAGCGCGTCTACCAATTTCGCCACTCCCGCATAAACGAACACTCTTACGAGTGCGTCGGTGGTTCTTAAACTAAGGGCGCGGATGTTGTCACATAAGACGAAGTGATTCAATGCGAGGCCGTCAAAACAGGTCTTTCGGCGACAATAGCACCAGGATATTGCAGTTGTTCTGAGCGTCACATGGTGTGCGTAGGTCTATCAGAGACCAGACCAGTCCCCAAATGCTCTTCAATCTTTGTGGCCGCAGCAAAGTCTGCCTCTGAGAACTGCACGCCAATACCGGCCTGCCGATTACCTTGTGCACCCTTCGGCGTCACCCAAACTACAGTTCCGTTGATAGGTATTTTCTCCGCCTCATCCATCAGCGCGAGCAACACGAATACTTCTTCACCTAGCGCAAATCGTTTGTGGTGGGGATAAACAGGCCGCCATTTCTGAGAAATGGCATATATGCGGCATACAACACTGTACGATCCTTGATCGTTAGAGACAGAATCCCTTGTTTCGTTTCGTCACTCATCGAAATAGCCTATCGCTCCCTAGGGTTAATGCCAAGAACATCGTGCTTAACGGCCATGCTTAACTGCCAAGAACACGCAAGCCACGTTCGAGTTCCGCATACTGATTGTTGCTTGCATTTTCTATTAGCGCGGCAATTTCATAGCAGGCTGTTTCCTTTGCGGGAACCGCTCCGGCACGCAATCTCTGAAGAATTGTCGATACTGCGCGGTGCGCGGAAAGTATCGCCATCATCGAGGCTTTACCTGTGTCTTGTACCAACAAACGGTCTTCGATCGCGGTTACTGTCGCATCAACCGCCTCCATCAATTCAAACTTTTGCAAACCAAGAGCCATATCGTGACTGCCCATCGATCCGTCTAGAACAGCATTTACAAGAGCGCAAAGTTCAGCAACTGAAGCGCTTTTCCCGCTAGCATGCGTCACGACTGCACGCTCTAACAGGCGTGGATTCTGTTCTACGTCAGAGGTAATGGCGATACCGTGCTCTTGCAGATAACTTATACACGTCGTGCGACTCAGTCTTGGCATTTTCCAAGACTGACATCGCGACCGAATGGTTGGAGGCAGCAGCCAAGGACGCCGGGCCAGCATAAAGATGACACTATTACCGGAGGGCTCTTCCAAGGTTTTTAGAAGTGCATTTGCAGCGCCATTTGTCATGCGATCCGCTTGCGCAACCACGAGCACTTTGAGGGAGCCGTAAGAGGCTGTCTTGGCGATAAAATCGCTCGCCCCCCTGATCTGGTCAATTCCAATGCTGGCCTTGCCCTCCAGGGTTGTTAGCCAGCGATAATCTCCGTGTGTTCCAGCCGCCAGTAACTGACACGCATTGCAACGTCCGCAACTCCCCTCGACAGAAACATCACACAGCAGACACGTCGCCATCATTTGTGCAGTACCTTCAAGCCCCAAACCAGAGTCACTGGTTAACAATACCGCGTGAGGAAGCCTTCCCTGACGATAGAGCGCGCCAACTTCGTTAACAATCGCCTCGAAATCGGGGAACCTAAATTCAGTCACATCGACCCCTCGATAATAGGACGGAGTGTTTCTGTAAGCGTTGCTTGCACATCATCTATACTGCCAGCCGCGTCGATAACGGCGAACCGAGATTCCATTGCCGCTCTCTGAAGATAACCGTTTCTCACTCGCTCAAAGAAACTCAGCGCCTCTTCCTCAAACCGGTCTAACTCAGCTCGCTGTCGAGCACGTTCAATCCCCAGTCGTGGATCAATATCGAATAACAATGTGAGATCGGGTTGACGTCCTTGCTGCACGAGGCGCTCAAGCGTCGCTATCGCTTCGAGGTCATAACCTCTTCCATAGCCTTGATAGGCATAGGTTGCATCTGTAAATCGATCACACAGCACCCAGACGCCACTGGCGAGTGCCGGCTCAATCACCTCATGAAGGTGCTGAGCTCTTGCCGCAAACATCATGAGCAACTCCGCGCTAGGGACCGGTGGCGTCTCGGCTTTAGTCAGCAAGAGCGTGCGTAACTGCTCCCCGATCGCAGTGCCTCCCGGTTCTCGGCTCGTGATGAATGGAATCTGATGCTGTTTGAGTAGCCTTTCTATGAAATCACGGCTCGTGGACTTCCCTGCGCCCTCGCCGCCCTCAAGCGTAATAAACTTTGCTGGTGTATTTTGCTTTGCCATTACCGCGGGCTCGACCGATAGTCTTTTCTTCGTTGGAGTTGATAGCGTCGCACATTTTTTTCGTGCTCGCTTAATGTTTCGCTAAATACGTGGCTACCGTCGCCCTTAGCGACAAAGTACAGAGCGCTCCCCGGCGACGGGTTGAGTGCGGCACTGATGGCAGCCTCTCCCGGCAAAGCGATCGGTGTCGGTGGTAAGCCTGAGATGCGATAGGTGTTATAGGGGTTCGTATCGTCTCTTAAGTGGCGTCTCTTTAAATTGCCATCAAAATCATCCCCCAGTCCGTAAATGATCGTCGGATCAGTCTGTAGACGCATTCCTCGCTGAAGGCGTCGGGTAAAAACACCCGCAATATCAGGACGCTCACGCGCGACGCCTGTTTCTTTTTCAATAATCGAGGCAAGTATCAAGGCCTCATAGGCTGTATTAAGCGGTAGGTTCTCAGCTCGACTGAGCCATGCTCGGGACAACGTTTCTCGCATCGCGTTTCGCGCCCTTTCCAAAACACTAAGGTCGGTGTCTCCGGCTTGAACGAGATACGTCTCAGGTAAAAACAATCCCTCTGGAGCGCTAAAGGGCGCGATCAGCGACAGTATTCGTTGATCGCGGGGCCCTTCAAGTACCCGCGCAAGCTGCGGGTGGTCCCACAAACGCGCCAGCATCCAGTCAAGCGTGACCCCCTCGGGAATTGTGACGGGGTACACCACCACATCGCCGGCATCCATCCGCTTAAGTAACTGTCTTACCGACTCGCCAGGTTCAATTTGATAATCCCCGGGTTTCACCACGAGTGAATGAGCCTCAAACTGCAGGGCCAATCTCACCCAGTCCGCAGAGCGAATGAGCCCTTGGCTTTCAAAGGCATTAACCACACGAATAAGCCCATCGCCCTCATTTACTTTAAACCGATAGCTTTCTTCGGTAATGCTCAGATCACGATCGAGCTCGGACGACACCTCATGGATCAGTGTCGAAACACCGACAATAAGGAGCAGTCCCAATCCAGCGAGCAGCCACTTTCGCACCTGCTGACTTACTCAGTGAAACGCTTGAATACGAGGGTTCCATTGGTGCCACCAAAGCCAAAAGAGTTTGACATGGTCACATTAATATCCCGTTCTTGAGCGACCCCAGCGACGTAGTTGAGATCACAACCTTCCTGAGGGTTTTCTAGATTTATAGTCGGGGGGGCGACCCTGTCTCTTATTGCCAGCACGGAAAAAATTGCCTCTACTGCGCCCGCCGCACCCAATAAGTGGCCGATCATGGATTTTGTCGAGCTTACCGCCAGCTCTTTGGCGTGATCGCCGTAGACACTTTTTATGGCCAGCGTCTCTGCCAGGTCCCCCGCCAATGTCGACGTGCCGTGTGCATTGATGTAGTCGACCTCATGGGGGTTCATGCCCGCATTAAGCAGCGCATTTCGCATTGATAACGCAGCGCCACGACCGTCCTCGGGAGGTGATGTCATGTGGTAAGCGTCGCCACTCATGCCAAAACCAACAACCTCCGCGTAAATGTTTGCGCCCCGCGCCATTGCGCTGTCCAGCGACTCGATGAGCATTACACCTGCTCCGTCGCCCAGCACGAATCCATCGCGGTCTTTATCCCAAGGGCGCGAGGCTTTATGGGGTTCCTCATTTCGCGTGGATAGCGCTCGTGCTGCAGCAAATCCGCCGAGCCCAACGGGCGTCGTACCCATCTCAGCACCACCCACTAGCATTGCATCTGCGTCGCCTGCGGCAATGAGTCGTGCCCCCAACCCAATACTGTGAGTGCCGGTCGTACAGGCTGTAACCATCGCCAAGTTGGGGCCACGGAGGTTAAATTCGATCGATAAGTTACCCGCCACCATATTGATAATAGAACCGGGAACAAAGAACGGGGAAATCTTCCTAGGTCCTGACTGATCAAGCGTCAGCGACATCTTCTCAATCAAGCCTATGCCACCTATGCCCGCGCCGACATTACAGCCGACTCGGTCTTGATTCTGCTCGGTAATTTCCAAGCCTGAGTCGCGCATCGCCTGAATGCCGGCAACCATCCCGTACTGAATAAATGAATCCATGCGTTTCGCGTCACGCGACGCAAGGTACCCATCCGTGGTGAAACCATTAAGACTGGCGCTGAACCGGGTCGCGAAGGCGCTCGCATCAAAGTGATCAATTGCCCGAACACCATTCTCGCCATTGGTAACGCCACGCCACGTGCTCTTGGTATCAAGTCCCAGTGCGGTGACCGCACCCACACCTGTAATCACCACTCTACGGTTATCCATCTGTACCCCCAGACACTTCTAATACAACCATCACGTTCACTTCCAATACCGCGCCAGGGTGCATTATATCAGCAAAAAAAAAGCCGCCCTTCGAAAAAAGGAGCGGCTTTTTTATGAAACACCGGGCTTAAGATTAAGCGAGGTTCTCATTGATGTAATTAATGGCCAATTGCACCGTCGTGATTTTCTCGGCCTCTTCATCAGGAATTTCAGTGTCAAATTCCTCCTCAAGTGCCATTACCAGCTCCACGGTATCCAGCGAGTCAGCCCCTAAGTCGTCGACAAACGATGAAGCATTGCTGACTTCGTCTTCCTTGACACCCAGCTGCTCTGCCACGATTTTCTTAACGCGATCTTCGATATTACTCATGACGTCCCCTTGTTATCTCCATTGTTACTTAAAGCCCGTGGGCTGACGTGGTGCGGATTCTACCTATAATTAAAAAGATTAAAACCCACATTTTTTCGCATCACATGTACATGCCGCCATTCACGTGAATTGTTTCTCCCGTAATGTATCCCCCCGCGTCACCCGCGAGGAAAGCCACAACCTTCGCTATTTCCGTTGGAGTACCTAAGCGCCCCAGGGGTATTTGACCCAACATTGCCGCCTTTTGTTCCTCAGTCAGCACTTTCGTCATGTCAGTATCAATAAAACCCGGCGCTACGCAATTAACCGTAACGGCCCGTGATCCCAATTCTCTCGCCATTGCACGAGACATGCCCTCGGCGCCAGCCTTACTCGCGGCGTAGTTCACTTGGCCTGCATTGCCCATGCTACCCACGACGGAAGAGATATTGATGATGCGACCCCACCGCGCCTTGGTCATACCCCGCAAGCACGCTTTACTGACCGTGAACAAAGGGCTGAGGTTGGTTCCAATGACGTCCGACCACTCCTCGTCCTTCATCCTCATCATCAGGTTGTCGCGTGTGATGCCCGCGTTATTTACGAGGATGGTTGGTGCCCCATAGTCACGTGTTATGCCAGCAATCACCGCTTTAACGGCCTCCGCGTCGCTGACGTCTAAGCGCATTCCTGTGCCACCCAAGGCTTCCAAGCTTTCACGAATCGTCGCCGCACCGGCATCCGATGTCGCGGTACCAATCACAAGGCATCCAGAGCTCGCCAGTTCCGTTGCAATCGCTTTTCCAATGCCCCGCGTAGCACCTGTTACCAAGGCAACACGACGATCGTCTGATTCACTCATAACACTCTCCTCAGAGGTCCGAAAGACCAGCTTCTATTGACGTAACGCTCTCAATAGACTTGATCGGCACTGACTTATCAATGCGCTTACTGAGCCCACTCAGCACGTTACCAGGGCCACTTTCAATGAACATCTCACACCCAACTCTGCCCAGCGTTGCAACGCATTCGGTCCACATGACCGGTGACGAGATTTGCTTCACCAAGCTTTGTTTAATAACCGCAGGGTCTCGCTGTAATGAACCATCAACGTTACTCACGACGGGGAAATGGGGCTCCGACCAGGCAACTTCATCAAAGGCCGACGCCATAATGTCAGCCGCAGGTTGCATTAACGGCGTGTGAAACGGGGCGCTGACTGGAAGTGACATAGCGCGGCGCGCACCCGCCTCTTTAAGCGCGAGCATCGCATTCTCAACGGCTTTTGTTTGTCCCGCAATAACGACCTGTCCAGGCGCATTAAAATTCACTCCACCGACGTAGTGGGTAGCGTCACACAAAGCGTCACAGACGCTGGACACAACGTCGTCGGTCAACCCGAGGATAACCGCCATCGCCCCTTCCCCCACTGGGACCGCTTTTTGCATGGCCGCGCCGCGCTTCCTAACGAGTCTAACCCCGTCATACAACGACAACGCACGCGCGCTTACGAGCGCCGAGTACTCGCCCAAACTGTGCCCCGCCGCCGCCACAGGCGCTATCGAATGGCAGGACTCAAAGGCTCGGAATAACGCAACACTTGCTGTCAAGATCGCAGGCTGAGTGAACTCGGTCAGCGAAAGGCGCGCGTCTGGGTCTTGCGAAACCAGCGCCCACATATCGTAGCCCAGTGCATCACTGGCCTCTGAAAATGTTTCTCTAACAACTGAAAACGCGCCGGCTGCTTCTTCAAGCATTCCGACGCGTTGCGATCCCTGGCCGGGAAAAACGACGCCAAGAGTCATAGGCTCAGTCGTCGTTACCTAAGTCTATAACCTTTTGGCCCTTGTAAAAGCCATCTGCGCTGACATGGTGACGTCGACGCGTCTCACCCGACGTACTATCGATTGTAAGTGTCGATTCGCTTAACGCATCGTGTGAGCGACGCATGCCACGCTTCGAACGAGTTTTACGGTTTTGCTGAACAGCCATGATGCTCTCCTATTATTCCCACTTCCGTAGTTGTTTCACTACGAACTCTCAATCATTTTACTCTTTGTCGGCCGCCGACGCTGTATTTTTCAACAACCCCTTTAACGCGGCAAACGGGTTCTCTTCCTCAACGACCGCGTCACCTGAAAGATCACCAAACACAGTGGGGACGTGTCCACAGCTCCCCATCTCATGCATAGGCACTGCAGGCAGTGCCAATAACAACTCATCTTCAATTATCGCATGCAAGTTGCTCACGTCGCCTGCAATCAGCGGATCGTAGTCAACAGGCAGCTCGTTTACTGCGTCCTCAGTCCACAACACGCACAGCGTGCTCGTGGTCGTCAATTCCTTCTCACAGTCCCCTAAACAACGCTGGCACTGCAATGTCACGGTCATTTCAGCCTCAACTTCAACAACGTAACGGTACTGCTCGTCTTTTCGACACCTAATGCGTGCCGTTGCCGGAAACGCGGCTCCGGTCACTACCGCGTTTAGTCGCGACATGCTATCAAGTAACACCTCGCCCTTGGCCTCAAGGCCTCGAGCGGCCCAGTTGCGTAATTCGGCTTCTCGCGGGAGCATGGTCTTTGACATGGCGGCGGACTATACGGACAGGGCTTAACCCTGTCAAAATTGAAAGCTGTCAAAAACTCACATCGACGTTATGAAACCTCAACCTCTTAAACTTGTGCTCGCTTCCACATCGATCTATCGAGCGTCGCTTCTCGATCGCCTCGGAGTCAGCTACACACAGCAAGCGCCGTCAGCGGAAGAGTCAATGCGTCCCAATGAAGATTTCGCATCGCTGGCCGGTCGGCTGGCGCGCGAAAAAGCAGCCGCTGTTTACGCACCAGACTCGCTAGTCATTGGCTCTGATCAGGTCGCCGTTCTCGAGCAGCAACGATTAAGCAAACCTGGTACCGCGGAGCGCGCTCACGCACAGCTCCGCGCATCCAGTGGTAAAACCGTGCAATTCTTCACCGGCGTCGCCCTTTTAAACACCGTCACCCGTGACGTGCAAACCTCAGTCGTCCATTACCGAGTGACGTTTAGAATCCTCACCGACGCGGAAATACGACGGTACGTGACTCACGACGATCCGTTGGATTGCGCCGGTTCATTTAAGTGGGAGCGGCTCGGCATTGCACTGATGGCGTCTCTGGACGGCCCCGACCCAACGGCATTGGAGGGGCTACCACTCATTGCGCTCTGCAAAATGCTCAGAAAAGCGGGTCTGGAAATCCCTTAACCAGACTGACTCATGAATTCACAAACACGCCTAAGCTCGCGATCTAGAGGCGCCGTGAATTCATAACGTGTCCCGCCAAGCACAAACTTCAAACTGTGCGCATGGAGAAACAGCCGTTTTAGTCCCTGTGTCTTGCCAAAGGCGAGCTGATCTTCCGACGCGTACTTCTCATCGCCCAATATCGGATGACCCGCATGTTGCGCATGCACTCTTATTTGGTGTGTTCTGCCCGTAATCGGCTTCGCCTCAACAAGGGTCGCCGTTTTGTACCGATCAATGACGCGAAAGTCCGTCACACTCCTGCGACCCTCGGGAGACACGCGCACCACGCGCTCGCCTGAGGCGAGTGCTGATTTACTGAGCGACGCTTCGATGCGCGCTTTATGGGCCGGCCACTTACCGGCTACCAGCGCAAAGTAGCGCTTGTCTACACCGTCGCCACGAAGCAGCTCATGCAGTTCTCGCAGCGTTGAAGCTCGTTTGGCGATCATGACCAGCCCCGAGGTGTCTCTATCCAAGCGATGAACCAGTTCCATGTAGCGCTGCTCCGGAAACATTTGTCGCAAAGACTCGATCAAACCAAACTGCACGCCGCTTCCACCATGAACTGCCAAACCGGTCGGCTTATCGATAATCATTAAGTGCTGATCATTGTGAACAATGCTTCGCTCGATTCG
>JABIZW010000064.1 GCA_018666295.1 Halieaceae bacterium | reverse complement strand
TTGCGTGCGTAGCTCTCAAGTGTCTCACGCACAGACGTGGTCGTCTCGGGCGCCCAAACCAAGGTGAATGAATCACCCGGTGCGGAGATGGTCACCGTATCGGTGTTCACGCCAGAAAAGGAAGTCCCCGCATCACCCACAATTAAGAAGTCGTTACGCTGGCCCGCGACGCTACTCCAAACACCAAGACTGTCCCCACCTTCATGCCAAACACCACGCTCACCACCGTTGGCCCGCAATGTTTTAAGCGTGGGCGCACCTGAATACACCTCAAAAAATACGAACGGCGACCCGTAGACGAAGGTGGCCTCCATAATGAGTGAGTTACCCTCGAACCAACCGGCCGTAATGGCGCCTTCCGAGTAATCGAGGAGCTTCACATCCATGTTGCTGTGCGCGTTGTTCGCGATCGCAGCTCCATCAAACACCTCTGCAAAAGGATCTGGAACGGCGTAACCAAAGCCGCCGCCGCTGGCACCAATGCCCGGTGGAATGCCGATAAATCGAGCACCGCGCTCCGTGAGTCGCGACATGATGGGGTCGGGAGTGATATATCCTGCGCCATTCGGATCGCCAATGCGCATCTCGCCAATGAACGACACCGAACCCCACCATCGATGCGTCATGGTGCGCTTATTCTCGGCCGCACCTGCAAGCTGAGGATACTTCGGCGTAGGGTCACCTTGAGGTGTACCTGTTGCGGTCTCACAAAATGGAATGCCCGGCTCAACGATACCGGCGTTATAAATCCAGTTACCGTAGTCGTAGACACAGCGATAGCTCGCTGGATTAATCGTGTCCGAATAACTACCCTGCCCCAGCTTGGTCAGGGTGTAGTCCACCGTTACTGGCGGCGCTGTAGGCGGTTCCGCTGTTGCGTCAAACCCCGTAAAACGCACGTTATCGATTTGAAATACCGTGTCCCCAAAGTTGCTCGCCCAAATGACGAGGCCTGTATTGACCTCCGTCAGGTCAAGACCCGCGGCGGTCAGTTGGGACATAGGCACACTCACCGCCTCCCAACCGTTCACACCCTTTTCGCCAAGAGGCTGATCGCCAGAGGTGCAGGGGAAGAAGCAGTCGAGCTTCATGGTGATATTCGCATCGCCCGAGACGACATTAATGTCGAACTCAATAGCGCCATTGGTGTAGGCCGTAAGGTCCACCGCGGTAGACGACGCGAAGAAAAGTCCCGCTAAGTTCTGGTTATTGGCGTGAGTGACCTGTAAGACATCGCCGCGGTCATTGTCAGTGACAAACTCCCAGTCCATCGAGGGACAGCCGGCTCCGCCATCATTGCTGCAATCGGCATACCCAATGGCTTGGTCAAAGGCATTGATGCCACGATCCCAGACACCGTCGACCGAACCGCTCTTTAAAACAAGTTGATCGTCCGCGTCGTTGCCTCCTGTGGGCGGCTCGGGCTCGGGCTCAGGTTCGGGCTCGGGTTCGAGCACCGTCACCACTCGCTGCACTTGAGCCTCGTTACCCGCTGCATCCACGGCCGTATAGGTCAGTGTGTAGGTGCCTGCGGCACTTCCAACAGCGCCGGTAATAACCACGTCCAGCGTTCCGTCCACACTGTCATTGGCAATAGCGCCCGCCTCAGCATAAGCCGCATCGCTCTCAAGCGTCATCGAGCCACTGCCGTTTAACGTCACCGTCGGTGGCGTCGTGTCAGAAACGGTCACAACACGCTCAACCGTACTTTCGTTTCCCGCAGCATCGGTCGCTGAGTAAATTAGTGTGTAAGTGTCGGCCGTCGCTACATCAACCACGCCAGAGACAGAAACACTGACCTCTCCGTCAGTGTCATCGTTTGCCGATGCACCGGGGTCTGTGAATTCCGAGCCCTGCTCAACGCGCATTTCAGCCTCACCTGACAAGGTGATGGTCGGTGGCGTGGTGTCAGAGGGTGTGGGTGGCGTTGGCTCTACAACAACCGGAGGGACGCTGGTACTGCCACCACCGCCTCCACCGCAGCTCACTAACGCTGCAGATAGAAAAATTGAGGTTGTCAGGCCTAAGGCAATCGATCGATAAGGCGAAAAATTCATTACACACCGAAAAGAAAAGGGTAGGAAATGGAGGTTAGCAACAACGCCGTCTCGGTCAATTAAGTCACCGGGCAAATGCGGCAGAGTGTCGCCGCAAGTCGTCAGAACGGCCGCGCACGTCTTAATCAGACGCTAAAGCATCAAAAGCGGCCACGCCACGCACTCTCGCACCCATACTTTTACTTATACTTAGACTGACAAGATTTTTTCGCCGCGCGCCATGCCGGCAACACCGGATCGCACCACCTCAAGAATTTCAGTTTCTCCCAAAGCGGCGAGAAAGGAGTCCAGCTTATCAATCGGACCCGTGAGCTGAACAATGTAGGTCGCAGGCCCAACATCAACAATCTGACCTCTAAAAATGTCGGTCGTACGCTTCACTTCATTGCGCTGCGCACCCACTGCGCGGACTTTAACCAGTAACATGTCGCGCTCAACATGCGCGCCCTCAGTCAAGTCGACTACCTTTACCACGTCCACGAGCTTATTGAGGTGCTTGGTAATTTGCTCAACTTTGAGGTCATCACCGGGCGTCGTCAGCGTGAGCCGAGACAGCGTGTGGTCGGTGG
>JABIZW010000264.1 GCA_018666295.1 Halieaceae bacterium | reverse complement strand
TCTCCCTGGGCGCGTTTAGGCTCGCTAAACTATCGAGACATTCATTAGGGTGGCATGACGATGACGCATGAAACGCTTTACTACGACGGTGCCTGCCCGCTGTGCACTCGCGAAATGAAACACCTATCACAGTTGAAGCAGGAAAGCCTCGCACTGGTCGATATTCACACCATTGAGATTACCGCCGACATGCCGTCCAAAGAAGACCTCCTGTTAAACTTGCACCTCAAACGTGGAGATTCGTGGATTGTCGGCGCCGATGCCAATGTGGCGGCTTGGCAACACACACGCATTGGCCTGCTCTGGTCTTGGCTTCGCTGGCCGGGCATCCGTCAACTTATTGATCCGCTGTACGCGTTTTGGGCCAAACGCCGCTACGAAGGCCTTTACGGTCCTGTACCGGACAAGAGTCGCACGTCCGATGCTTAATCGCCTCGCCATAGAGCAGCTCGAAAAGCGACGGCGCGCTGCGCTGATTAATTGCCTTCCCGGTTTTAAGTCGGTGGTATTAGTCGGCACCGTCGACAGTCAGGGCGATACGAACTTATGCGTCGTCAACTCGTGTTTTCACGTCGGCGCATCACCCGCCCTGCTCGGCATGATCATTAGACCTGCGCCTGAGGGCACTGAACGCCATACGCTCGATAATATTCTCTCAACACAGCATTACTCGCTCAATGCGGTATCGAGCACTATGGCGCAACGCGCTCACCATACCTCCGCGCGATTCCGCCGCGATCAATCGGAGTTCGATGAGTGTGGGTTTGAGCCGACAACCATCGACGGTACGCCTGCCCCCTTTGTGTCGGACTCTCCCTTGAAAATCGGATTGCGCCTGCAAGAACATCAGTTACTTGCCGTAAACGGCACACACCTTGTCATTGGATCCGTCGAGCAACTTTCATTTGCCAATAACGTATGGCGGGACGATGGGACACTCGATCTTACTGGCATGGATCTCGTTGCCGGCGCAGGTCTTGACGGCTATCACGATGTTGGGTCTGGACGACGGTTTGCCTACGCAAAACCAGACAATGCACCTCGCGAGATCTGATAGTCGCAGCCTTGTACTTTCTTCGGTAGTCTAGACGGGATGACAACCGGGAGATAAACAATGGCCGAGACCAACGCTGAACCCAGAGCAAATCCAATTTTTCTAGGCATACTCTTTGCCGGCATTCTCGCAACGCTTGTCTTTATTTTAATGACTGGAGACTACGGTGAGCCGACGCTGCCTGAAGAACTGGTGATGGTTCAGCCCTCAGTGGAACCCGTCCCTGCGCCGATAGCGGCCCAGGCGCCCGCGGCGCCCATTGCCGCGCCTGTTGTCACTGAAGTTCAGCCCAAGATCCCGCCAGCACCGGTTGTCAGCGAGGAAACGGGTGACCAGTACGCGCGTGAATCGATCGACGCCGTCAATGGCGGTAAGGCGCTCGCTCAGTTTGTGGCTGGTGACTACGTCGTCGAACGGGCGGTCGCAATTATTGATGCGCTGCGCCGTGGTGAAGTGCCTTACAAGCTACTACCGGTCGGGAAACCGTCAACGACCTTCCCGATTTCCGATAACGGACTTCGGGTAACCCTCGATACTGCCGGTTTTAGCCGCTACGACGGCTTTGCCCAGTGGGTCGGTGGGCTAGATACCCCAGCGCTTATCTCCCTCTTGAACGACTACGAGAGGATAGCAACGCAGGCTCTCACGCGCATGGGAGTGACTGATTTTGATATCCGAAGTGCCCTACTGGCAGCTACCACCCAAATCCTTTCAACACCGCAAGTCGCGGTCGATGCCGAACTGATGCGACGCGAGGCCAATTGGGTCTACATGGACCCGGAGTTGGAGGCGTTGTCCTCACTGCAAAAGCAGGTACTACGAATGGGGCCAGAAAACGCAGACATCGTTCAGCAGAAAGCACGGGATATTCGCGGTGCCCTGCTCGAAGACGACCTCTAAAACAGCGGGCGTCGATTAATAGCCTGCTAATCAGAGCCTGTATCGAGCAAGTGTATAAAGTGGTTGGGGGAAAAGCCACGCGACGCCATGAAGCGCCCGCGCTTGGCCCGTTCCTTCTGTTTCTCATGCCATTCAGCGGGCAAGGTTTTGTGCCCAAACTTCCGGTCGTACAATTCTTCTGCCAGCGCAAACCAGTCCACTCCGTCAGGAAACGCACTGTCAACGGCGCTCTGGGGGTCACACCCTTTTTGTTTGAGCTCGTAGGTCAGCTTTTTGGGACCGCTGCCTCGGCCTATCAATTGTCGCGCCATCGACTGCGCGTAACGTTCATTGCTCAGCAACCCCTCGCTGGTCAACGTGTCGATAACTTCATGGAATACGTCTTCCGATACGACAGACTTCCTGAAACGTTGCTGGAGTTTAGTGAGGATTTCTTTAGAGGAGTGTTCACGCCGAGCCAACAGATCCATTGCGGCTCGGCGCACATCAGACGCTTTTACTTCCACCGCAGCTAGCCTTCCACCGGCTCCTCTGAAGCCACGTCTTTCGACTTGGCCTCGTCTGCTGGCAGACTCATGGTCTGGCGCCGAATTTCATTTTCAATTTCCGACGCAATGGCGGGATTCTCATCAAGAAACTTGGCGGCATTCGACTTTCCTTGGCCGATCTTATCACCCTTGTACGCGTACCACGCACCTGAT
>JABIZW010000065.1 GCA_018666295.1 Halieaceae bacterium | reverse complement strand
TTCACACCCACAACCTCATTCATTAGGTCGAGGTTGTTATTGATGCCACGCTCAGCGATGTCTTTTTCGCTAAGGGCTTCGATCGAAATCGGCGTGTCCTGAACGCTGGCTTCACGACGCTCGGCCGTGACAACCACTTCTTCGAGTTGTGCAAATGCCGTTTCGGCGGCCATAACAGTCATTACAGCGGTCGCTAACAGCGTCTTAGGGCTAGATGGCTTCATGGTTTTAACCTCATTTTTAGAGTTATTTATATAGAGACTACGTCTTTCTCTTAAAAGATATGGCATTTAATATGCCAAATCCACTTTTACTTTTTCAATTCTGAGACCCGCTTTTTACCTTACCGCTCGATTCAAGCTGCGCGTCTGGGTTTGCTTTAACAACGACTTACCTTTTATTGTCGCTATTTTGTCTGGATAGTGTCGCTCAGAGCGACGGCCGAGGGAATCCTTCACTGGGCCTTTGTTTAGAGCAAACGGACTACCCGTTTTAGACCAGTATTGCGGCGAAATTGCGTCGGACTAGACCTACTTACTGCCTGGTCGGTGAACCTCTATTACACCCTTTTTCAAAATCGTATTGCTCAGTCGTAGTATGGTTTCAGTGGGGGCGCAACCGCGGTCCTCGAGGCTAGAAGTCAAAGGAGAGTGCGATCATGAAAGCTCTGGTATTCAACGGTCCGCGCGATGTGCGCTACGAGAGTTATTCAGATCCCGAGTTGGCAACCGACAACAGCGTCATCGTAAAGGTCGAGCGATGCAGTATCTGTGGTTCCGATCTGCATATGTACCATGGAGACAGCATTGGAAACGCGAACTACAGCGAGGGTGTTGAGCCATTTTGCGTTGGTCATGAGTTTGCCGGTGAAGTTGTTGAGGTAGGAAAAGCCGTCTATAGCCATAAAGTTGGGCAGAGGGTGCTAGCTTCGGGCGGTGCACCTTGCGGGCGTTGCAAGCACTGCTTGTCGGGGCATACGGCGCTTTGCGACCATTGGACAGCGTTTGGGCTGAGTAAAGGGCTCAACGGTGGTCAGGCAGAGTTCGTAAATGTGCCGATGGCTGATCTTACGTTACAGCCTATTCCAGAGGGGGTAAGTGATGAGCAAAGCATCTTGCTGACCGATGCCATGTGCACTGCCTATTTTGGGTTGACTCGAACCAACCTGCAGCCTGGGGATGCGGTTGCCGTTGTAGGCCTTGGTCCCATTGGTCTTATTGGCGTTGAATTGGCATTTGCACTGGGCGCTTCCGCGGTCTATGCAATTGACCCAGTGGCAAATCGGAGAGCGCACGCTGCGGGTCTTGGCGCTGTGGCTTTAGAGCCTTCGACGGCCTTACCGATGATTATGGATGGAACAAAAGGTGCGGGAGTTCCTCGTGTCTTTGAAGCATCTGGAGCGAAAGCGGCAGTCGAATTAGCGATTAAAATTGCAGGGAGAGGCAGCACGGCTTCATTTATAGGTTTACCGCAACCTGACGTACAGCTGCCCATGCTGAAAGTGCTCTACAAAGACATCACAATCCGGGCAGGGGTGGCGTCGGTAATTGATCAATGGCCACACTTAATCCCGCTCCTTCAGCACGGTCGTGTCAAGGCGGAGGGCCTGTTTTCTCATCACATGTCGCTTTCAGAAGGCACCGAGGCCTACCGCATTTTTGATGCGAGAGAGGAGGATGTCATCAAAATTATGATGACACTCTAGTCACTGTTAGGCCTCTGTCGAGGTGCCGCTCTTGCAGGCACCTTTGGCTTGCGCAGAAGACACGTCTTCACGTGCCTCATCGCGCGTTTAGAGGTACGGCATCTGGATGGTAGAGCTGTTATCGACTCTAATCTCAGCACCATTGATGTGTCGCGATTCGTGACTGGCTAAGAAATAAATGACGTCGGTGACGGCCTCGGGTTCGCAGGCAAAACTGTACGCCTTCATCGCCTGATCTGGCGTCATCTCGGGGAACTCGCCTTTCATGTGTGTGACCATGTCAGTCAGGATTCCGTCGGGATGAACACTGTTACAGCGAATAGGGAGCTGGTTTGTTTGGCAGTGAACGGCAACGCTCATGGTGAGACTTCGCACAGCCGCTTTCGCTGCACCGTAGGCGATGAAGTGCGGGTACCCAGCCAAGGCTGAAGACGAGGACAGATTTATAATCGAGGCTGCGCTGCTCTTTTTCAGCGCGTCGAGCATGTACTTCATGCCTAGAAATACCGACGTGCTATTGACGTCCATCATTTGTTTGAAGTCATCTAAAGACGACGTCTCGATGGTATAGGTCATCAGAATCGCAGCATTGTTCACTAGAACGTCGAGCTTCCCATGGTCTGCCACGGTCGACTTGGCGAGCGCCATCCAGTCTGACTCGCTGGTGACATCGCAGGTCTGGTAGCTGACAGACGGGTGCTCAAACAAGCCTTCGGGTAAGCGAATATCCGTTCCGATAACGGTGTAGCCGTGCTCCACGAATTTCTTGACCGTGGATTGGCCGACGCCACCGGCAGCGCCTGTGATGACAGCGACTCGATTATTTTCATTAGACACAGAACAACTCCTTTAAGGGTCTTCCAAATAACATAAATATCAAAACGTAAGAGAGACAAGAGTGCCTATCTTGGGCGGTAGACTGCAAGTGCAGGCGCCTGCTCAAATGGACCATGAGAAGAAAGTCATACCGTGGGATGGTCAGTGCGTGTTCCAGTGTCGATCGCAGCTTTGGGGTGAAGTTACCGCGGTGTTGGGCGTTGAGGAGGTGGTGTTATGTTGCTCGAAAATAAAGTGGTGGTGATCAGCGGGGTCGGTCCAGGACTTGGACAAACACTGGCGAAAATGGCGGCTGCAGAGGGTGCCGCCGTCGTACTGGGCGCGCGCAATCAAGACTTTATTGATGCGGTTGCGGACGAGATTCGGAAAACCGGTGGACAGGCGGTGGCACTCGGTACCGAT
>JABIZW010000203.1 GCA_018666295.1 Halieaceae bacterium | reverse complement strand
CCAGTTGTTCAAGTGTGGATCGCACATCAACCACCTGACCTGTCTTGATTGACTCTTGAGCCATCCAGGCGGTGATAATTGCCCACAGGCCCTCTGTACAAGACGCACCATCTCCCCTCGTGCCGTTGACGCGCGCACTGAATCGATCGTGTTCAAACAGGGTTGAACCGTAGTGGCCGCCCAGCTCAATATCTTGGGGAAACGTGCAGTCTATTCCGTCGTAGGCATCGTGACCGTTGACCTCGACCTTTATTTTGGACTTTGAGCCACGTCGGGACTTGAAGCTCGCCTCTTCTTCTGCCCGCAAGGAGCCTTTGTTACCACTGACCACTAAAGTCTCGTAGAGCTCTTCGCTGAACATGTTCAATGTAAATTGTCCTTTAACGCCGTTCTCATAATCCACAATGACGAGCGCGTGATCGTCAATATCCGCAGCCTGCCCGTCGAAGGTGAAGTCTTTAAAATTGACCGCTTTGCCACCGGAGGCGTAAACACGAATCGGCTGAGCGTTTGCGATTCGATTCATTAAATCAAAGTAGTGACAGCATTTTTCTACGAGCGTACCGCCGGAGTACCGGGAAAATTTATTCCACTCGTCTACTTTGGGTAAAAACGCGGGCCGGTACTCACTCAGGCTCACCATTTTCACGTCACCTAACTCGCCCTTGGCCAGGCTGTTCAGTGCCAATTGGTATTGCGATTTGTAACGGTATTGCATCCCCAGTTGAATGGGTGCTGGGTAGCCTAAGGACGCTTTTGCTAAATAAAAGGCGTCCTCAAGTGTTGTCGCCATTGGCTTTTCTAAAAGGACCGCTTTTCCCGAAATTTTGACCGCATCAAAAATCTCACGATGCGTGAAGTTAGGGGTGCATATCAGTACAGCGTCTACTTCGGCGTCTTGATTGATTTCGGCGATCGTTTTGTAGGTTTTGGGCGGTTCATGCTCAGTGCCGGCAAATTCTTTAAGCGCTTTTTCCACGCTTTGAGTATTCGTATCAAACACACCAATGATCCGCGCTTGATTCAGCTGGTGAACCGCTCGTATGTGCTCTCTCCCCATCATTCCCGTTCCAATGACTGCATAGCCAAGCTTAGGTGCATCGGAATTCATACTCGTGCGTAGCTGGGTCACGATGTTATCGAGGTCGGTACGCATGATTATTGAACGCTCTGTCGTTGTAGACGCAGTCTGTCTGCGGCTAGTGCGCGGACCCAGACAAGGACGTTAATGACAACCAGAAGTGCAGTGAGCGTTGTAAAAAGACCGCCGCTGCCACCGGCCAGACCGAGTGGGGAAAATATCATGTAAAGCAATACAACACAGGAGAACAGCGAAAAGGAGCAGGCCTTTGCGAATACCCAGGGCGTCATATCAACGGGCGCGGAGCGTGTTGTAGAGCGTGCTTGCGCGGGCCTCAAGTGTCCGATCAGCAACAAAATAGCCACTTCTGAGGCAAATAAAATGGCGTAGAGGTGCAGGAAGTGAATATTGACCACGTCTTTAAATACAAATTGAAGCAGCGCATAGGCGATCAGGTGAAACCCAATGGCAACCTTCACCGCCAGCGCGGGAACGCGAGTGGTGAGCATGCCCACCAGTACAACAGCAATAATAGGAATGTTGTAAAACCCCGAAAAAATTCGAATGATTTGCCAGAGTCCCTCGGGTGCAAACTGCAACAGTGGGGCAATCCCAAGCGATACAGCGGCGATTCCGATACTTGATATTTTCGCAATAGAGACCAGCCGGGCGTCTTCAATAGGCTGGCGAGCCAGAGGCTGGATAACGTCGAGTGTGAGCATGGTCGCTGAGCTGTTAATCAGTGAGTTAAATGAACTAAAAACTGCACCGAGTAGCACGGCGAGGAAGAAACCCAGCGCCCACGTAGGGAGCGTATCCTTGACCAGTTGGGGGTAGGCGAGATCAATCGAGTCCAGCCCAGAGCCATAAAGGTGATAGGCAATAACCCCAGGGACCATCATTAAAAAAGGCACCAGCACCTTAAAATAGCCCGACAGCAAGACGCCTTTTTGGCCTTCCGAAAAGCTTTTAGCCGCCAGGGTTCGCTGAATGACGTACTGGTTTGAGCACCAGTAAAATAAGTTGGCAAATACCATCCCAGTGAAGAGCGTCCCGAACGGGGTCGGATCGTCTTGATCGCCGATGGCATTGAGTTTGTCGACATCTGTACTCGTCACGATGTGAACACCCGACGCAATATCTCCTCCCAGTAGGTGCAGACCCAGAAGTGGCACTGCAATACCCACGATGAGCAGTCCAAGCCCGTTCAGGGTGTCCGAGACTGCAACAGCTTTAAGGCCGCCTAAGACGGCGTAAAGCGCACCCACGGAACCGATGACAATGACGGTCAGCACAAGAGAGCTGCCGTAACTGAGCCCTAAAAATTCTGGGATATCAAATAGCTTGAGGACGGCAACAGAGCCGGCGTAAAGAACACTCGGAATGGTGACGAGGCCGTACCCAAGTAGAAAAAGAATGACGCTGAGTCGTCTCACGTCATCGTCATATCGATCTGCAAGGAACTGCGGCAGTGTTGTAAAGCCGCCGGCCAAGTAGCGAGGCAAAAAGAAAAATGCCATGGCAATTGTCGCGACAGCGGCGGTGACTTCCCACCCCATTGCACTCATATTAAACCCGTAAGCGGAGCCGTTGAGTCCAATGAGTTGTTCTGCCGACAGGTTAGTCAGAAGTAGCGAGCCCGCAATGAACGGAGCGCTGAGTCCACGACCTGCAAGGAAATAGCCTTCACTATCAGACGTTGTTGCGCGTGCTTTTTTATAAGAAAACCACGCCACACCACCCATGAACAAGGCGCATGTCAATGCAACGGTTATGAAGTCGTTAGGAGTCACAGGTTGTTCCCATAATAGGAGGCTTGAGCATAAATACAGACTGCGTCGCCTTCAATAGGTGGTTTTAGTCGACGATGTTAACCTCGCACAGCGCTCATAGGGTGGTAGACATGATATGCCTGTAGAAACACTCCAACTTGCTGTATTTGCGGCGATCACAATACTGATTGGTTATCTGACCTATCGCCGTGTCAGTGCTGACCGGATCGCTCAGGGGGGTATTGCGACAGCGCGAGAGGAGGTGTTTCTCGCCGGTAAGGGTCTGAGCTGGGTCGTGGTTGCCGGTTCGATCACCCTGACTAACTTGAGCACCGATCAGTTGGTGGGGATGAATGGCAATCAAATGGCCTTGCTTGTCTGGTGGGAGCTCTCTGCGGTGGTGGGATTAGTGATATTGGCCAAGGTGATTCTTCCCGTGTACTACCGATACAACTGCACCACGACGACAGAGCTTTTGGAGCGGCGTTACGACGATCGACGTATTCGCGCACTGATCGGTCTTCTATTCTTACTGGGTAATCTCTTTATTTTTATTCCGGCGATGCTCTACGGCGGATCGCTG
>JABIZW010000108.1 GCA_018666295.1 Halieaceae bacterium | reverse complement strand
CAGCTCTACTGTCTATCGCCAGCCCTGTAATTGGCGCATCCGCGCCTTGCACCGCCACGCCCAGCACTCGCGCAAGATCTGAGAGCTGAAGGCTGATCATTGCAGCCCCCCTTCGCGTTCCCAAAGTGCCTGCTCGGCGCACACGACATCAGAGAATGGGCGCCGCTCATGACCAATGCGCTGGTAATTCTCATGTCCCTTACCGGCCACAAGCACGGTATCTCCTGCTTTAGCTGAGCGTATGGCGTAGCGAATCGCCTCCGCACGATCGAGTTCAATGTGAACACCATCACCGCTGCAGCCCGCAGCGATTGCCTGGGCGATACGCAGAGGATCCTCAGATCGAGGGTTATCGTTAGTCACTACAACCCGGTCAGCTAGCGCCTGCGCGACGCGACCCATCTCCGAGCGTTTTCCGACGTCTCGATCGCCGCCACAGCCAAAAACAGCCCACAAGTCGCCGCTGCACGACTGACTCAGCGCCGTCAGGGCGCGCTCCAGCGCATCTGGGGTATGAGCGAAGTCCACGACCACTCGGGTGTCTCCACCGCCCTTCACTACTTGCATTCGACCCTCTACGGACCTGAGGTGATGGGCAGCATTTGCGACATCTTTAAACGTAAAGCCAAGGCCACAGACCGTGATAATCGCCGCCGTCACATTAAAAGCATTGAATTGGCCGTGTAGCGCCGTCGTAATCTCTGCGGTACCAAAGGGCGATTGAACTTGAAACGCCAAGCCGGCTGAGCAGTCATTAGACAGCCTAATGAAGACATCGGCAGATGCGTCAGTTAATGAGAGGCCGAATGAGTGTCCTTTAGCGCTGTGGCGAGCATCGACAGTTGCCGTATCGTCGAGGTTATAGATCACACGATCGGGCATAAATTCTGTGAACAATCGAAGCTTGGCTTGACGATAGGCCTTGAGATCGCCGTGGTAGTCCAAGTGATCTCTTGTGAGGTTACTGAACACGCCGGTGTGAACACTCAAACCGTCCAGCCGGCCCTGCTGCAGCGCGTGACTCGAGGCCTCAATAGCCGCGTACTTCACCCCATCGTTCCGCCACGTTGCCAGGTGTTTATTGAGCGTAAAAACATCCGGTGTCGTATTCTTGGCTTCGGCGGCGTCACCCGATTGTGTGCGTGCCCCCAGCGTGCCAATGGTACCCGCCGACTTACCGAGCAGTCGTAATAGCTGCGCCGTGTAGTCTGAGATACTCGTCTTGCCATTTGTCCCAGTCACTGCAACGAGACAAAGATCTGTTGAGGGGTCCGCGTAAAATCGTCGAGCCAACTCACCCAAGTGTGATTTAAGTCCAGCAACTGGGATCACTCGAGGATCCTGATGAGTCAGGCCCTCTGCTTCGGCCAAGACAGCAACTGCACCTTGAGTAAGCGCGTCATTAATGTAGCGACGCCCATCCACATCAACACCCTTTACTGCAACAAAAGCATCACCGCGGTTTATCGTGCGACTGTCGAGCGACAAAGCCTCGGGCACGAGCGCACTCATTGATACCGGAAGTGGCGCAAGCGAGTCAGTTAACATGCCGAGAGTTTGGTTACGCACGAGGATTATCCCTCTCAGCCATTGCAACGGTCTTTACCGGCGACTGCTTATCGGAATCCGTGGGCACTGCACTTTGTATTCGGAGAACCTCTTGAGTAATTCGAGAGTAAACAGGCGCTGCCGCCGCACCGCCGCCATACGCGTCACCCTTGGGTTCATCGATAACCACTACAGTGACGTAACGCGGGGCCTCAATAGGCGCAACGCCCACAAACAGCGCAACATAACGATCGTCCAAATACCCAGTTGCACCGACTTTATGGATGGTTCCGGTCTTTCCGCCCACATTGAAGCCCGCAACACTTGCGCGTTGTGCTGTACCGTCTCGACCCGTCACGCGGTGAAGCACTGTCACCACTTCATCGGCAATTTCCGGCGAAATGATCTGTCGACCGGCTGCGCCCTGCCCCTCATTTGCAAGCAAGGTCAGCGGCACCATTCGACCTTGATTGGCGAGAATCGCGTAAGCATGCGCCAGCTGCAGGGGCGTGACTAAAAGGCCGTAACCAAACGCGGGCGTAACCCGGTCAATCGCACTCCAAAAATCATGATCGGGCAGTCGACCCGACCGCTCTCCCGGAAATTCAGCGCCCGTCAACTGACCTAAACCAAAACGCTGAAACACATCGATGATGCGTTCATGCCCGATCGCCTGCGCGATTTTAGTAACGCCAACCTGGCTGGACTTTTCAATGATGCGAGACACGGTAATCTCACCGTAGTTTCGGGGATCCGGCAGCACTTTTCCGCCAACCGTAATCCTCCCCGGCGACGTATCCACCAAGGTGTCGATATCGAAGTCACCACTTTCTAATGCTGCAACCAACGTCAATGGCTTGACCGTGGACCCCGGCTCAAAAACGTCGGTTGCCACGCGGTTTCGCATCGTCGCGAGATCGACCTGCCCCCGCCGATTTGGGTTAAACGAAGGAAGATTGGTCATGGCCAAAATTTCGCCCGTCTGCGCATCAATCGTGACTGCCGAAGCCGCAGCAGCACCCGTCTCTCCCAATGCCGTAAGCAGCTCTCGGTGCTGCACATGCTGTAATCGAAGATCAATACTAAGCCGCAAAGACTGACCGTCTGCAGCCTCCTCAACCACACCAATATCTCGGATAGACTCCCCGTGAAGCGCCTTAATAAACTGCTTTTTGCCAGTGCGTCCTTGCAAGCTTGTATCAAACAACAGCTCGACGCCGGTCGCACCTGCACCATCGATGTTAGTCGTCCCGACAAGCTGAGAGACAACCTCTCCAGCGGGGTAAAAGCGACGATATTCTCGCTTTCCATAAACGCCCGGCAGGCCCGCTTCCATGACCGCACCAGCGACTTGGGGCGTCTGATGACGTGCAAGGTACATAAATTGTTTATTTTGGTAACGGTTGAGCCTTGCCTCAAAGCTTTTAGGCGCCAGATTCATGAGGGTCGCAAGCTCCGACTCTCGCCCACTCCCGCGCAACTCCTGCGGGTTAGTCCAAAGCGTCACCACAGGCGTGGAAATAGCCAACGGAGCGCCCCTACGGTCAGTGATTAGCCCTCGATAGGCGGGAATTTCAGCGGAACGAACGGCTCTTAAGTCACCCTGACGCTGTAAAAAATGTGCACCGTACTGGCTTGCACCGACTTGTAGCTGCACCAGCCTAACAACCAGCATGCCAAAGAGCCCTGCAAGCACCGCCGCCGTAAGCGCGATTCGCCAGCGATAAACAAGGACGGGGGGCCGACTGCGGCTCATTGTGCCACCACCTTAATCGACCCCGTATTGGGCGACCTCATGGCAAGTGATGTCTTTGAAAGCGCACTGATGCGGTGGGGTGCAGAGAGTGTCGAGTATTCCAGCAAAAGGCGACTGTAGCGCTCTTGCAAATGCCACCGTTCACTTTCCTGAGCCTGAAGCTTGGTAAAGAGCAAGCGCGTTTGATGCGTCTCACCGACAACCAACAACGCGCTGAACAAAACAAGTCCAGCACAGAGGGCAATGCGCAAGGGCGAAGCGCTTAATACCGCCCGCATTATCGGCGCTCCGCGATTCGCATAATGGCCGATCGCGATCTAGGATTACGCTCGACCTCGCTGCTTGAGGGCTTTACGGCCTTACCCACCAAATTTAGCGTTTTACCCGTATCGCTATCAATCACTGGTACGCGCCGAGGGAGCTGCTCACCTCTAGCCTGATTGCGCATAAACCGTTTCACAATTCGATCTTCGAGGGAGTGAAAGCTGATAACAACTAAACGGCCTCGCGGCGCCAACTTGGCGACCATAGGGTCGAGTGCGAGCTCTAGGTCCTCAAGCTCTCGGTTGATATAGATACGAATGGCCTGGAACGCCCGAGTCGCAGGATGTTTGTTAGGCTCCCACCGTGGATTTGCCTCGGCAACAATGCTGGCCAACTGCTTAGTTCGGCATATCGGGGTCTCCGCCCTCACCTTCACAATGGCGGATGCCATGCGACGTGCGAACCGCTCTTCACCGTACGTTTTAATCACCTCGGCGATCTGGGCTTCTGACGCCACGGCGATCCAGTCCGCAGCAGTGACACCCGAACGCGTATCCATTCGCATATCCAGAGGACCGTCGTCGCGAAATCCAAAGCCGCGATCCGCGTTATCAAGCTGCGGCGACGAGACGCCCAGGTCGAGCAAAATACCGTCGAGCGCGCCGTCGGAAACCGATGCCGGTAGATCTGCAAAACTACCCGCCATAAATTCAAATCTCGAGTCGTCAGCAAACGACTTGGCCGACGCCTCAGCAGCGGGGTCCTTATCGACCGCGATGAGTCTGCCCTTAGAGGACAATGCACCTAAGATTGCTTTGCTGTGACCGCCTCGGCCAAACGTTCCATCGAGATACGTGCCGTCGGGGTTAATGGCCAAGGCCGCGACCGACTCCTCGAGCAATACGGAAACGTGTCCCGTATCGTTCAAAGCTTCAGCCCTAGGAGCTCGGCAGGCAACTCGTCGCCGTCGGCCGCCAATGCAGCTTTGCACTCAGCCTCCCAAAGAGGCTCAGACCAAAGCTCGAGCTTATTCCCCTGTCCGACCAACACCACGCGCTTGTCGAGCTGCGCGTACTCACGCAGCGCGCCAGGCAACAACACCCGACCATTTCCATCAAGGTCAAGATCACTGGCATAACCGAGCACAAGCCGCTGGAAACGTCGAACCGCAGGGTTGAGTGTGGGCAGGTCTTGAACATCGCGCTCAATGCGCTCCCACTCGCGCAAGGGATACAACACCAAACATGAAGACTGTGTATCGATGGTCACGACCACGGAGCCCGCACTAATATCGAGAAGCAACTCGCGTTGACGCGCCGGGACAGACAATCGCCCTTTCGCATCAAGATTGATGTGCTGTACTCCCCTAAACACCACAAACCTCCACTTATTTCAAAAAAAAGCAGGTTAATTCCCCAATTACCCACTTTCTCCCACTAATCACCACCTTAACAACGTGACGACGGAGGGTCAATGTCTTGAAATAAAAATCTCTAAGTATTTCAGCACCTTATATGCGCCTCTCGGCAACAAATCGGCGGTTTTTTTCGGGACTTATGAGGACGGTAATTAAGAAAAAAGTCAGTCTATTAGGTGGGTGTTGGAGATACTTTCTATGCAAAAAGCAGGAAAGGTAATTGAAAATTAGTTTTATATTCTAAAAAAGTATAAAGAACACCCCCTTTTACGGGGGTGCACAGAAGAGTCAGTCGATAAGCCGGGTTCTGTCGAGAACGGCCATTCATCTGCGACGCCTGTCACCAGACGCCTGTAGCGACCTACCCGGATCCGCCGAGGGTCACGGCATAAGGATCCCTATTTGGTCTTGCTCCGAGCGGGGTTTACCATCGCCACGCCTGTTACCAGCCGCGCGGTGCGCTCTTACCGCACCTTTTCACCCTTACCCACAAAACACATGGGCGGTTTCCTTTCTGCTGCACTTTCCGTGAGCTCACGCCCCCCAGGCGTTACCTGGCGCTCTGACCCGTTGGAGCCCGGACTTTCCTCTGTAACCGGAGTTACAGCGGCCGTCTAACTGACTCACGCGTACGCTAGCACCCGTAACGAACAGACTCAACAAACGATTACTCTCTATCTAACAGTAACTGATAAAGCGCGCGCGATTTCAGTTTGTAATGATCGGCCACAAGCTGTGCAGCCTTCCTAGGAGGCAACTCGTCCGAGAGTCGGTAAAGCAGCTTTAAGGCCTCGTCACTTACCGTGCTTGCTTGCTCCTGCCTTGGCGCCACCATCACGACAAGCTCGCCTCGCTGCTGATTTGAATCACTGCCCACCCAGGCATAAATTCCCGCAATCGACCCACGACGAATAGTTTCAAATGTTTTCGTAATTTCTCGAGCAATGCAAATTTCGCGATCGGGTTCGAGGAACTCGAGCATGTCACTCAACAAATCCAAAATCCGGTGTGGGGCCTCGTAGAAGATCAGTGTTGAATCAATTGACTTAAGCGCGTCCAGGCGGGAGCGTCGCGGACCGCGTTTGGCTGAAAGGAAACCCTCGAACCGGAAACTATGGGTTGGCAAGCCGGCAGCACTGAGTGCAGTCACAGCGGCACACGCGCCAGGGAGGGGAACAATAGATAGACCCCGGTCTTGTACGCACCTTACCAGGACGTACCCGGGATCAGACACGAGCGGTGTTCCTGCATCGCTGATTAATGCAACGGCTTGTCCCTGCTCGATGCGTCTGACGACATCAGCAACGACAGCCTCGCCGCTGTGCTCGTGAAAACTTGTCATAGGCGTGCCGATATCGTAATGACTCAAGAGCATCCGCGAATGTCTCGTATCCTCGGCAGCAATAAGATCAACACACTGCAGTACGCTAATTGCGCGAAGCGTCATGTCCTCAAAGTTACCGATTGGTGTAGGCACAACATATAATGCGGCTTTCAATTCACGCTCCTCTACGTACAATCGGATGGAAAATGAGTGGTTTCTCTATAATGACGTTAAAAGACCCTGCGGGAGCAGGACATAATGGCACTTTATCTGCGCGACTGCATCGAGTGGCGGTCCTGACCGCTGTTGTTCTCGCCACGTCGTCCTGTGCCACGACCTCTCCCACCGAGTCCAAAAGCGCCAGTAATCAGCAAACCGCTTATCCCATTCCCAGTCGACAGGAGACGTCGCCCGGCATCATCAGCGATGACATTTTGGACACGCGCATCATTGCATGGAGTCAAGACGTGTCGAGCGCGCGGGGCTGGCTGTTTGCGCAGACAGAACTCGACGCCCTAACCGAGGCAGACATTTCTCCAAAGACAGACCGGTTTATTCGTTCACAGCTTTTGTGGCTAAGCGGTGACCTCAGGCGGTCCAATCAGTTCTTAGACGAGATCTCATTTAGCAGCATTCAAGAACATGACCTGCTGCTCTCGGAGCGCCAGAGACGACTCCAAGAGTCTCAGCAGCCCATTGAGGCGGCGAAAGTGGCGCTCGATCGACTTCGCCTGGCGCCAGACACAGACAGTCAGATCAGCCATTCAACCGTCTTCGATCTAATTTCAGAGGCTTCAGTACAGCGCCTCGCCTCAGAACTACGTCGTACCGAGCCCAGCAGCGACTGGTACGCCTGGCTATCGCTTAATCGCGCCTTCCGCCAGGGCCGGCCAACCCTGCTGCGCTGGATGGCTGAGCACCCAGTACTTCCCAGTGACATGGTCCAATTACCGTCAGGACTTTCTGAGTGGCTCAACGCTGAGATACCAACCCGAATTGCAGTACTACTGCCACTCAGCGGCAGACTCAAGAACGCGGGGCAAAGTGCACTCAATGGCATTATCGAAGGCTTGTACACGCAATTTCGTGATCCAACGTTACGACCCGACGTCATCACCATCGACACCGAAGTGGCAGTCACGGGAAAAGCCGCTTATATCCGAGCACTCGAGGCCGGTGCGGATTTTGTTATCGGCCCTCTCACCAAAGAGCGCGTTGCTGAACTCAATGGCATCAGCCAGCTACCCATTCCTGTTCTGGCACTTAACAGAGGTCCAGGAGATGCCACACCTGCCGCTATTGAAGAAGATTTCAATATGCTGAGCATGAGTTTGGCGCCCGATGATGAAGCCGAGCAAATCGCCCTCCTTGCATGGTCCGAGGGCTTGCGAGCACCGCTGGTTATCGCTCCCGACTCCGCATGGGGCGCCCGAATGCGAACGGCGTTTTCGGGGGCCTGGACGCAACTGGGCGGAACGATCCGCGAAACGGCGCTCACGAGCCCTGACGAGCGCGACAATACAACGATTGCGCGCAGCCTAAATACACTCAGCAGTGAAGCGCGAATTACTGACATTGAACGAGCCTTTGAGGCGCCCGTTGACACCCAAGCGCGGCGACGAAAAGACATAGACAGCGTCATACTGCTCGCTCCAACCCCGCAAATGGCACGCGAAGTCAGACCGCTTCTTCGATTCCACTACGCTGGTAAGCTGCCCGTTTTTGCGCCGTCCAACGTCTTCCAGGCGGACCGGAGCATCACCAACAGGGACCTCAACGGGATTAAGTTTGTGTTACCTCCGAGCGCGTTAGATTCGGCGTTAACCGACAAGCTTCCGCTGCACGCCTTGGGTCTGGACGCTGCTGTGTTCGTCGATCACTTTAAGCAGGCACAACGGACGCCTGGGACCGTCGTATTTGGCAATACGGGTGATCTGCGGGTCGATTCACGTGGGAATGTTCGGCGAAGATTAAAACCCGTTGTTTTCACCAGAGGTAAAGCCCGCATTTTGTAGCGACACTTCCCAGCCAATTATCTTGACGTGGGAGGATGCCATCAAATCAACGGGCTTGTGGTGGGAACGCTATGTGTGCGCGTTTCTTGCCGAACGAAACGTTCAGATTATTGACACGAACTTTCACAGCCGCTTTGGCGAAATCGACGTGGTGGCACTGGACCACGAGGTCCTCGTCTTTGTTGAAGTGAGTTTTCGACGCGCGAGTCGGTTTGGGAGCGCGGTGTCATCTGTCACCCCGAAGAAGCAGCACAAAATCATACAAACAGCACATACTTTTCGGTCTGATCACCCCGCCTATTGCCATCGCACCTGCCGATTTGACATCATCGGTATCGATACGCACCGCCAGCACACTCAGGTCCGTTGGCTGAAAGCGGCGTTCACCGCGACCGAGTAGCGATTTTATGAGCAACTTCGACCTTATCTCTAAGCTCTTTCACGAACACATCGAGTACCTCAGCCTCTCTGCGGACACCATCGTTGACGCATCGGAAAATATCGCCTCGCAGATCGCAAACGCCATCGTCTCAGAACGGAAAGTTTTTTCGGTGGGCATTGGAATAGACGCCGCTCCGGCGTCCACTTTTTACCACTTAATTCGTGACGGACTCGGCGCTGACCGCCCGACATTGCCGATCATTCGGATGACGGCGGAGCACGCAGACCCTATCGACTCCGCCAGCCAGTGGCTTGCTAAAGAAATTAAAGCTCTTGGCCAACCGGGCGACGTAGCCGTTGTCTGGGGCTCTCAAATGAGCGGCACCGCCACGCAAACAATCCTTGCCGCAGTGGAACAACGGGGCGTACAGAGTTGCTGGGTGGGCGCTCAGGGTCCGGGGGCAAGCCTCAATTTTTCTCAGACAAATACCGCACTTCGTTTTAGCCTCTCGAACATTTCCGCACTCGCGATTGCGCGCCTTGTCGAAGTGCATTTGTTTGGGACTTAGTTGAAACCTAAGTTACTAATTTAAGCGAGGGTTTCCGAGCGGTTCGCGGCAAAATGGGGTCAGGCTCAGGAGGCGGGTTAGATCCATCGAGGTCATCGTCATCATCGAATATCATGCCTTGACCGTTCTCACGCGCGTAGATCCCTAAGACACTGTCTAATGGAAGAAACACTTCCATAGGTACGCCACCAAAGCGACCACTGAATGCAATCGCGTCATTACCAAGATTTAAGCTCACCACAGCCGTCGGCGAAATATTAAGAACAATTTGGCCCTCTGTAACATAGTCGAGCGGCACCATGACGCCCTCGCTGTGAGCATCAATGAGTACATGTGGAGTGCAATTGTTATCGACGATCCAATCGTAGATAGCTCGAACAACGTAGGGTTTACTGGGCGTCACTCAAGCTCACCTTTTCCTACAGCCGCATTTCTCGTTCTGTAACCGACAGGCTTTCTTGGAAGGCCTCGCGACTGAACAAGCGTTCCATGTACTCGTACAACGGCTTTGTCTGTTTGCTTGCCCGAATTTCAATGCCAAGCGCGGGGAGGCGCCACAAGATCGGCGCAATACAACAATCCACGAGCGTAAAGTCGTCGCTCATGAAAAATAATTTCTCGGCAAAAATAGGTGAAAGGGCAGTCAGACTGTCGCCGAGGTCACGACGCGCGACGGCCACAGCCGACTT
>JABIZW010000066.1 GCA_018666295.1 Halieaceae bacterium | reverse complement strand
CCCCCCGTTAAACGCGACTGAGTTCCCTAAAACAAAGGCTCTTACGACTGGAAAGTCGTGATGAGCCTGTCATACTCAACATATGACAAAAAAGAATAACCTTATTGCCTACTCGATCGCGGCCATGCTGTCGGTTTTCTCGCAACAGGCCGCACTCGCACTTTTTTCGGGCATCGCGCTGGCGATCGCACTCGGTAAAGCGCCCATCATGAACGCCTCGTCGGTGTCCAGAGGCGCTTTGCAAAGCGGTGTCGTCATTCTCGGTTTATCGCTTCCCTTTCGCGAGGTGGTCACACTCGGCTCAGCTAACGGGGTTATCGTTTCGGTCATGGTTTTAGGGACCTTGGTCAGTGGTTATGCCTTGATGAAACTCAGCCGCGTCGATGACATCAGTGGCAAGTTACTGACCAGTGGCACAGCCGTTTGCGGTGGTACCGCGGTGGCCACTATGGCACCGGTCATCAATGCAAAAGATCAACAAGTCGCTCAAACACTGACCATTATTTTCGTGCTAAACGGCATAGCAATTGTACTCTTCCCGGCCATTGGCAGCGCTTTAGGCTTAACCCAAGAGCAATTTGGCCTCTGGGCAGCGATGGCCATTCACGACACATCTTCCGTGGTTGGCGCGGCCGCCGCATACGGTGATGAGGCACTCAAAACTGCAGCGGCGCTCAAAATACTCCGAATCTTGTGGCTAATTCCGCTGATCCTCCTCGCAAGCTACACCATGAAGCGAATCAGCGCGCATGAAGTGCGTGTCCCCTTGTTCGTCCTTGGCTTTATCGTGGCCAGCCTCGCTGGCGGTTATTTTCAGTTTGCGCCATCAACCGCGGCCGTATTTTCAATGGTCAGTAAGAGTCTCTTTTGTCTTGCGCTCTTTCTTATTGGGTCACAGATGTCGCTGCAGTCGCTGCGCACAATATGCCCGCGCCTAATCAGCATGGCACTGGTGTTATGGACGGCGTTGAGCACTGCCAGTCTGTTTTGGATTCTCAATCTGTGATCACTGTTGACCCTTTGTCGTGCGTTAGTCCGACAAGCGGATGACGAGCGCCACTAATTTAGGCAAACTCCACTCGACTCATCGCTGAGTATTCTTCTAAACACCAGCACGCAACTTAAGGAATGTTCATGGCCCAGTGGGAATGTATCGTTTGTGGATTAATCTATGACGAAAAAGAGGGCTGGCCCGAAGACGGCATTCCAGCCGGCACTAAATGGGCTGATGTGCCAGATGATTGGACCTGTCCCGACTGCGGTGTGGGTAAAGACGACTTTGAGCTCATTGCAGGCACTGAGGACACATCTGACCAGGCAGCGGATGCACCGGCTGCGGTCGCCACCCCCACCAACCACATTCTCGTCATCGGTTCAGGTCTGGCCGCCTACAGCCTCGCCAACGCCATAAAGAAACTCGACGGCGACGCCACTATTACGCTGGTGACTCGAGACGGCGGAGAGAACTACTCCAAACCCATGATATCGACAGGGTATACCAAGAAATTTGAAGCCGAGCAGCTCGCAACGCAGACCGCAGAAAACATGTCCGAAAATCTCGGCATTACCGTACGCACGCGAACCGTGGTCACGGCAATCGATACACCAAAAAGTGAAGTGATACTCCAGAGTGGCGAGCGGATTGGCTACTCAAGCCTAGTCCTCACGCTCGGTGCAGAACTGATCCGCCCACCTATGGGGGGCAATGCGGTCGAGGACGTCATGGGCGTCAATGACCTTGATGATTATCGACAGTTTCGTGACACATTGTCGGCCAAAGGCGGTCGTAAGGTCGCAGTAATTGGTGCCGGCCTGATCGGCTGTGAGTTCACAAATGATCTCCTCAACGGTGGCTTCACCGTTGAGGCGGTTGATCCCATGAACTATTGCTTGCCAACGTTGCTCCCCGAGGTAGCGGGCCGAGCGGTACAGCACGCGCTTGAACTCAAAGGTGCCAGCTTCCACTTTGGCCCGCTTGCTACGGACGTTGACCGCTCCGCAGAGGGGTACACCGTGACCCTGAATAACGGCGAGACTATTGAGGCTGATGCGGTGTTGTCAGCCGTCGGGGTAAGGCCGAGAACGCAACTGGCAGTCGATGCCGGTATTGAGTGCGGCAGAGGCATCAAGACTGATCGCTATCTAAGAACTAACGTCGACAATGTGTACGCTATTGGTGATTGCGCCGAAGTCGATGGTCAGGTTCTGGTCTACGTCGCCCCCTTGATGGCCGCAGCACGCGCCCTAGCGGCTACCCTCACGGGAAATCCAACGCACGTGGTCTACCCGGCGATGCCTGTCACCATTAAGACGCCGGCCTGTCCGGTCTGTGTGTCTCCTGTGGCGCGTGACGCCGAGGGTGAATGGACCATTGAGGCTGATGGACAAGACGTCAAAGCGTTGTTCCACAATCCAGAGGGTGACTTACTCGGCTTCGCACTAACAGGCCAAGCTGTAAAAGAGCGCATGCCGCTGACAAAGCAGCTTCCCGCCATTCTCTGATTAATCGAGGCAAGCCATAAGAACCCACTAAAAAAGGCGCCAATGGCGCCTTTTTTAGTGTCATACGTGAAAAGCCCTAGCAGGCCTCGACCAAGCCAGCGGCGCCCTGCCCTCCCGCAACGCACATGGTCACAACACCGTAGCGACCGCCTGTGCGTCGCAGCTCACGCAGGACGCGACCTACCATCCGCGAGCCCGTCATGCCAAAGGGGTGGCCGATGGCGATACTGCCCCCATTCACGTTGTACTTGGCATTGTCGATATCGAGGAAGTCGCGGCAGTAGACACATTGCGATGCGAAGGCCTCGTTAAGCTCCCACAGATCAATATCGTCCCGACTCAATCCTGCCCGCTTAAGCAGTTTCGGGATTGCAAACACCGGGCCAATACCCATCTCGTCAGGTTCACAGCCGGCTGTGACAAACCCGCGGAAATAACCCAGTGGCTCGACACCCAATTGCTCAGCACGCTCTGCACTCATGAGGAGCGTCATCGAGGCACCATCGCTCAACTGTGACGAGTTACCTGCGGTCACGCTGCCGTCTTCTTCAAAAGCTGGCTTGAGCATGGAGAGTCCATCGAGCGTAGTATCAACGCGATTGCACTCGTCGCGATCAACCATCACATCTTTGAATGTCTCGTCACCGGTCTCTTTATTAACCAACTTCATGGTGGCGGGCATCGAAACGATCTCTTGCTGTATCGCACCAATATCGATCGACTGGGCGTAACGCTGCTGGCTCTGCAGCGCATACGCATCCTGAGACTCGCGTGTCACATTGTAGCGACGAGCAACCACCTCAGCGGTATTCCCCATTTCCATAAACACTTCGGGCTTGTTTTCGAGTAACGTGCCGTTCTGCTGAAACTTCCCCTGCTCCTGGCGTACGCGCATCGAGATAGACTCTGCGCCACCCGCCATCATAACGTCGGTGTAGCCCGAGCCAATTTGGTTTGCTGCCATCGCGATGGTTTGGAGTCCCGACGCACAGAAACGATTCACTGTGGTACCCGTCGCTTCAATCGGGAGCTTCGATAGAAAAGAGGCCATACGGGCCAGATTGCCGCTTTGCTCACCCGACTGATTCGCAGCGCCCAAGATAATGTCGTCGACCTCGCCCGGGTCAAATTGCGGGTTTCGATCGATAAGTGCGTCGATCAAAAAGGCCGCCATGTCGTCGGAACGGGTCCAGTTAAAACTGCCACGAAATGACTTGGCCAGACCTGTGCGGACACTGTCTACGACTACTACGTCTCTCATATTCAATCCTCTCTCGTTTTTGAACCGGCTCTAGTCGGCGATGGGCTTCACACGTAAACTAATATCGGGACCTCGTTTATGGTGCTCCTCCCAAAGACGTTTATACCCCGTCCGCGCGATCCGCCAATGCCCGTCTTCACGCCGATACTCGTCATCGTAGAGCGCACTACCGACAATGTTCATGTTGTGCTCTAGGGAGACAAAAATATCCTGCAAATACCAGATGCCAGTGGCCGTATCGCCATCAACACAAATTTCAGGGTGATGCCCGTTATGCATGCCGAAGTTTTGACCCGTGAACGACTTTTTATAGAAGCCTTCCAGCTGCTCCCAGCCATCAAGCTGGAAATCGTAATCACCCCCAATAAACGAAGCGGTTGCATCGTGGGTAAAGACGGTTTTCAGACCGTCGAGATTGCGGGTATCGAGAAATCGAAAATAGCGCGCCTTCAGCTGCTTAATGAGTTCAATTGACTCTAAATCCAACATCATGTCCCCCTAGGCATTCATGTGACGAGCGGCTTGATAAGCCATCGTCATTGCAGGACCCAAGGTTGCTCCGGGACCAGGATAAGTTGGCAAAATGGCTGCAGAGCAATTCCCTACCGCAAATAACCCTTCAAACACACCACCATCGGCCTTCTTAACCCGTGCAACAGTATCGGTATCCAAACCACCCAAGGTGCCAAAGTCGCCCGCTTCGATGCGCATGGCGTAAAACGGTGCTTTGATGATAGGCGCGAGACAGGGATTGGGTTTAATCGCCGGGTCCGCGTAGTAACGATCGTAGGCAGAATCTCCTCGACCGAAGTCCTCATCCTTGCCCGTCTCGGCATAGTGGTTCATCTTGCCGATGGTTTCTTCAAGACCGTCGGCGTCGATTCCGAGCATGTCAGCTAGCTCACGAATCGTATTTGCCTTGGCGACAAAACCCTCGTCGAACCACTTCTTGGGGATTTGAGAATCCGGCTTCATTGCCTTTGTCATCAGAGGGCCCACCATAAAATTCTCTCGAAATGTGGCATCAAAGACATGCCACGCCGGCGCGTTCGGGTGCTCAGGCGTGTGCGTCTTGAACAGGTCCTTCTGAAATGCCATGTAATTCTGAGACTCGTTGGCAAATCGTTGGCCGTCTCTATTCACAACACACGACCCCGGAAAAGATTTCTCCATAATCGCGAGTCGAGGCGCTGGCTCATCAGGCACGCACAGCGTTGTCGTCCACCAAGCATCGTTCATCAAACGGGTTTTCGCACCGAGCTCGAGACCGGCTAGAAGTGCATCGCCCTCGTTAGCGGGGTTGCCCGCTGACCATTCCGTATTCGTGGGTGCAGGCAAATACTGCTCTCTGAGCGCCTGGTTCTTCTCGAAACCGCCCGATGCCACGATCACGCCTTTGAGTGCGCGAACACGCTGACGCTGACCGTTGCATTCAATAACCGCGCCCAGCACCGTGTCTCCTTCTGCAATCAGCTCGACCATTTGCGTGTTGAACTCCAAGGGAATTTCTCGTTTCAAGACCGAGAGATAAAGCCGAGCAACACCCGCCGAGCCACAGGCCAAACGACGCGAGATCGGCGTTTTAAGTCGCCATGGAATATCGCGTATGTAGTCCCACATGAGCCGCGCGAGAAGCTTTTTCCAGCCGGGCAACTGCACCATCAATAGATGGGCTTCCACCTGAGTAAAGTGGATACGATTGAACATCCTCATCATGAAGTGTGTCCACGTCATATTCTTCCAGTTCTCACCCAGTTCTGAGGCCATGATGGGGGCAGGTTCGAGCGACCGGTGACCTGCGCGGGCACCTTCCATATTGGTGTAGTAGTCGGGGTATTCAGCAAGTGACTCGTAGCGAACATCGGTGCGATCGTGCAGGAACTTCAGCATTTCGGGGGACTTTTCGAGATAGATATCGATCATCTCCTCGGGTACATCCTCACCAAACAACGTATTCATAAGGTAGGCCTTGGCGTCCTGAGGATTATCCTCGGCACCCGCCTCCTTCGCATAATGACTGTTGGGAATCCAGATGCCGCCACCAGATGTCGCACTGGTACCCCCAACCTTGTCCTGTTTCTCGATGATCAATACGTCTTTGGTGCCCATCTCCCAGTTACACACTGCCGCGGTCAGTCCACCGTTACCGGTACCTACCACCAGCACGTCAACCTCGCGATCCCAGTTCATTTGACTCATCTCTCCCACCCTCTGTGTCTCTCTTGCTTATCTTCTTATCGTTCTATTGATTGCTATTCCCTAGACGACATCAAGCGTGCTGACTTGACACCGATACCACCTCACCCGTCATATAACTCGAGTAGTCCGATGCCAAGAACATCATGACATTTGCCACTTCCCAAACCTCCGCAGCACGACCGAATGCTTCGTGTGACGTCAGTTTTTCTAACAGTTCGGGCGATGAGGTTTTGCGGAGAAAATCATGCATCGCAATACTTGGGGATACTGCGTTAATTCGGATTCCGAACTCGGCTGCCTCCATGGCTGAACACCGGGTCAGGGCCATGACGCCCGCCTTTGCCGCCGCATAGTGACACTGCTCTTCCTGAGCACGCCAACCAAGAACAGACGCGTTGTTCACAATAACACCCTGTCCGCGCGGTTCCATGTATCGCAGCATGGCTCGACTCATTCGCATGGTGCCTGTGAGCGTAATATCCAGTACCCGGGACCACGCTTCATCCGTCATATCGGTCAAACGACAAGAGCCACCTAGGCCCGCGTTGTTGATCAAAATATCAACACCGCCGGTTTCCACTTCCGCAAAATCCACCAGTGCCTGTACCTGTGTTTCGTCAGTCACATCGCAAAGCTGAGCGCTCACCTGGCAGGCATCCGACAGCCCAGCCAGTGCTTCTCTAGCCTGACTCAAACGGCCTTCGTGAACATCACTGATGACAACCGCCCTCGCGCCCTCTTCGACCGCGCGCTTTGCGGCAGAGAACCCAATACCGGCACCCGCAGCAGCGGTGATCAGAACTGACTTGGCCGCCAGGAGGTTGTGACCTTCTACGTAATCTGGAATCTCTCTGCTCATTTTAGTGTCATCCTTGGATTACTTAGCTTGTCCGCGGGGTTCTTTCGGCATGCCAAGCGCTCGCTCGGCGATGAGATTTCTTTGTATCTGATTCGTCCCACCGTAAATCGTGTCGGCACGGGTGAATAAGAAGAGTGACTGCAATTTAGTGAGCTCATAGGGCCCTTCCTCAAGTAATTCCGCATCGGGACCTAAGACGTCCATCGCTAACTTACCTAAGTTGCGGTGCCAACTTGACCAATACAACTTATAAATCATCGCCTCTCTGCTCAGACTGCCGTCCTCACCGCCAGAAAGAGTGCGCATACTGTTGTAACGCATGGTCCTAAGACCAATGTGCGCCTCAGCGATCCGCTGACGAATCTCGGGATCACGTGATGCACCGTTTAATTTTGCGAGACGGATGATCTCGTCGAGCTCGGTTTGGAACAGCATCTGTTGACCTAGGGTCGATACGCCTCGCTCAAAGCCTAATAGCCCCATGGCGACCTTCCATCCATCGCCCGGTGCGCCGACAATGTCATCCGCCGCACAGACCGCTTCATCAAAATACACTTCGTTAAATTCTGCTGTTCCCGTCAGCTGATTAATCGGTCTAATCGTGACACCGGGCTGATCCAGAGCCACCAAAAAAAATCCCAGCCCCCGATGGCCCACGCTGTCACGATCAACTCGCGCCAAGACAAAAACAAAATCCGATTCGTGCGCCAGCGAGGTCCAGACCTTTTGCCCCGTTATCTTCCATTGACGACTGCCGTCGTCAAAGTCGGCCCGTGTTCTAATAGCAGCAAGGTCAGAACCCGCGCCGGGTTCGGAATACCCTTGACTCCAAAACGCCTGCCCACTTCTAATGTCCGGAAGGTATCGGGCCTTTTGATCTTCGCTACCAAAAGCAAGCAACGTGGGTCCCGTCAGCGTGTCACCGATGTGTCCCATACGGCCTGGACCGCCCGCGCGTGCATACTCCTCATGATAAATCACTTGTTGCTCAATCGAGGCGCCTCGACCGCCCCACGCTTCGGGCCACCCGATACATGTCCAGCGGCCTTCGGCGAGACGACGCTCCCACGCTTTACGTTCATCAACAAAGCGATGCTCGTCACCCGGGCCACCTCGATGCCGAACCTCTGCGAACTCATCCCGCAGGTTCTCATTAAGCCATTGCGCAATTTCTTGTCGAAACAACTCATCGGCGGCAGTGAACGTTAGCTCCATGCCTCACCTCCATCCAACAGTTGGCAGGCAATTGCTTCTCGCATCTCTGGCGGCCGCCCGAGGTAACTTTCGGTAGAACGTGCGCGCTTGAAGTACAACTGGATGTCGTATTCCTCAGTAATCCCGACACCACCGTGCATCTGAATGCCTGACCCTGCATTAAAAAATGCTGCATCACTGGCGCAGGCACTGGCCATATAGGCGGCCTCCTGAAGCGCCGCGTCAGTTGCTTCTTGTGCGAACCAGGCGTCCGCAGTGCAGGCGGCAAAGTAGAGTAACGAACGCGCGGCTTCGACTTTCACCATCATGTCGGCTGCTTTGTGCTTAATGGCTTGAAAGGAGGCGATGGAGCGATTGAATTGCGAGCGTTCCTTCGTGTATTCAACGCTAAGATCCAGACTGGCCTGCGCCACCCCCACCTGATCGGCCACGATCAGAATACGGCTCAGCGCAACAACTTGCTTAATCAACGGCCCGGCGTCGCTGGAGAGCCGCTGCGCCTCACTAACGGCCACTGCCTCTAAGCGGACCTCTGACATCGGACGTGTTTGATCCAAAGTGGGTGTGTGCTGAACGCTCACGCCAACCGCATCCGACTGAACGACCCAAATCGAAGTGCTCTGATCTTCATTGGCAGCGACGACTAACAACGTAGATGCCGCAAAGCCAAACGGTACGAATCGAGCCTCGCCCGACAGCGTCAAGCCGTCGCCCGAATCGCTCACAGAGACACCTGAGGTATGCCAGCTGCCCACCGCGTTGGTGAGCGCAAGTGATACAACGTGACCGCTTGCAATGTCCGCTAAACAGCGATCGCGCACCGCGCTCTGCAGGCAGACATTGAGTAACGCCGTGCTTTGGGTCACGGCAAACAGTGGGGACGTCAGTAGACGCTCCCCCGCCGCCTCCATAATGATCGCCATCTCAACCCATCCAAGTGCCAGACCTTCATGGACCTCAGGCACTAAAACGCCTTGCCAGTACATGTCATTGCAAACACTGCGCCAAAGGGCAGCATCAAAATGCTGTGGCGAGCGACATGCCGCCCGAACAGCCATTGAGTCAGACTTAGCCGCGAGGAACGACTGGCTGGTATCCTTGAGCATGCGCTGCTCATCGGTGAAGGCGAATTTCACAATAGCCCCTACGTGCCCCAAACCTGCTGAGCCGGAGCAGCAGTCGCCAGAGATTCCTCCAAGGCGCGACCGACGTCAGCTGGTAACCAGCGCGACCCTTTGTCGATCCCCACAGTACTGCGCCAGCCGTCAGCAATCGCGATACGCCCCCCCTCAGCCTCAATCACTTGACCTGTGACATGATGCGATGCCTCAGAGCACAGCCACGCAACCACCGATGAAACATTTTCAGGTGCAAAATGGTCAAAGGACCCATCATCTGGAGCCGCCATGCGCTCTGCCATGGCAGCAACGGCTGTGGTCATCCCCGTCCGAGCCACCGGACAAATTGCGTTCGCGGTGACACCGTACCTTCCAAGTTCAGCCGCTTGGTTGAGGGTGAGCGCGGCAATGCCTGCCTTTGCCGCTGCATAATTTGATTGGCCGACCGAGCCCTGAAGCCCGGCGCCCGACGTGGTGTTGACCAGCCGGCCTGACACGGGATTACCCAGTTTTGATTGGTGCCGCCAATACTGAACCGCATGCGAGGCGATGCAAAAATGCCCTTTCAAATGAACCGAAATAACCTGATCCCAGTCCGCCTCAGACAGTGAGGCAAACATTCGATCGCGGTTGTTCCCGGCGTTATTGACGACCCCGGTCAGATCACCAAAAACGTCGATCGCTTGAGCGACCGCCTCTCCGCTGCTTGCATAGTTCGTGATGTCGGATTCATTAACGATGGCGCGACCGCCCGCTGCCGTGATTTGATCAACAACGGCACGCGCAGCGTCGGTGTTAATGTCATTGACTAAGACCGCTGCGCCCTCGCCGGCTAAGACTCGCGCATGGGCGGCACCAAGGCCACCACCCGCCCCCGTCACAATGACGACTCGCTGATCGCAAATTCCCATCACAGCCCCCTAGACGCGCTCAAGAATAGTGACATTCGCCTGGCCACCGCCCTCGCACATTGTTTGAAGACCGTAGCGCACCTCGCGACGCTCCATTTCGTGCAGTAACGTCGTCATCAGTTTCGTACCGGTTGAGCCTAAAGGGTGCCCAAGTGCAATCGCGCCACCGTTAACGTTGGTCTGATCATGGGCATATCCAAACTCTTTGAGCCATGCCATGGGCACCGAGGCAAACGCCTCGTTGATTTCTACAATATCGATGTCCGCAAGCGACAGCCCCGACTTTTTAATCGCGTGCGCGGTCGCAGGAATGGGCGCCGTCAACATCCAAATAGGGTCGTCGGCTCGAACGGACATGTGCGCGATGCGTGCCCGTGGCGTCAAGTTGTAGCGCTTGAGTGCCTCTTCAGACACCACAAGGACCGCTGAAGATCCATCGCATGTTTGACTGGAGACCGCCGCTGTTATGGTGCCACCTCGTGCCAACGGCTCGAGGCCTGCCATGGCCTCCATGGAGGTGTTACGAATGGTTTCGTCGGCGCTGAGTCCCTCAAACGGCATTATTTCTCGCTCAAAATAGCCCGCGTCTGTCGCAGCTCGCGCTCTGCGATGCGACTCCAGTGAGAACGCCTCCATCTCCTCTCGAGAAATTTCCCACTTGTCTGCAATCATTTGAGCCGACTTAAACTGTGAAACCGACTGCGTTCCGTATCGCGCAACCCAACCCTCGCTACTCGTGAAGGGATTATCAAACCCGTAAGCCTGACCGGCGACCATCGCTGAGGAAATGGGGATTGATGACATGGTTTGCACCCCCCCAGCCACCACGACGTCCATGGTGCCCGACATGACCGCCTGAGCCGCAAAATGCACCGCTTGCTGGGACGACCCGCATTGACGATCGACCGTCGTACCCGGAACCACATCACTCAACCCAGCAGCAAGCCAGCACGTCCGTGCAATATCGCCTGCCAGTGGCCCAATGGTGTCCAAACAACCAAAGACGACGTCATCGTATTCATGATCTGGAATATCGTGACGCTCGACCAAGGCTTTAAGAATAAAAGCGCCCAAGTCCGCACCGTGAACAGAGGCCAATGAACCGCGCCTCCTTCCTGTCGGACTTCTGATGGCATCTACAATGTAGGCCTCTGCTCGCTGTCCCATACCGTTCTCCGCTCTAATACTTCGATTTTTTGTTTAGCCTGCTTTCTCAAGATCCGTGATCGATCCACGACCGAAGGTAAACTCCGGCCCCAGTAGCGCATCTTTGCGCAGTAACCACTCATGAATTCGATTGTTGTGAAAGCCTTCGTCACCCCACTCGCGCGCTAAGGCCCAAGCGCGCTTGGTCCAGATCTGTAAATCACACTCCCACGTGTAGCCCATTGCGCCATGCACCTGAGTGCAGTGCCTTGATGCCATTAAGGCGGCACGCGCCGCCGCTGATTTCGCATGTGATACCGCGAAATCGGCACGATTAGGTGACACGCCTACCGTGTATGCAGCGCGATAAACGACCGGCTTTGCGTATTCCACTTGAACAGCGACATCGGCTAATAAGTGCTTCACCGCCTGATTCGCACCAATGGCGCGGCCAAACTGTTCTCTGTCCGTGGTGTATCGAACGCTCTGATCCAACATCCCCCTTGATAAGCCGACCAGTTGCGCAGCATTTGCCAACGCCCCGCGGTTGAGCGTTGAACGTTGCAAGCGCGCACCAACGTCGCCGTCCGCGACTCGGACGTGGTCACGGGGATCAAAGGACACCGAAAAAAGCCGCCGAGAAGGATCGACACTTTTTCTTGCTTTAAAGGAGATCGCCTCTTTTGGAACCAAATAGATCCCATCTCCTTCAGAAACCAAAAACCAGTCAGCGCTGTCTGCGTAGTTAATACAGGGATTAATAGCGTGTCCGAGCGAGACTCGCAGGTCTCCGGCTAGCACACCATCCACCACTTTTTGAATATCGGCATTACCCAGGCCTTGATCCAAAATATCCACGAGCAGCGGCGTACTCACCATCACGGATTCCACGATGGGCTCCGGTAATGCGACCTCGCCACAGGCCTCGGCTAATAAAATAAAATCAGTAACGCCCAGGCCCAGCCCACCGAGCGCTTCAGGCACCAGCATACTGTTAAGGCCTAGCTCATGGACTTGCGAGAGGAAGCGCTCGTCAACACCGGCCGTCGTCGCCCACCGGCTGCGCACCGTATCAGCCGTCACCTCGCTGCGCAGCATGCTGGCGATGGCGTCCTGAAAATCAAGCTGGTCCTGGGTGAACGTAAAGTTCATACCTCTGCCCTCACTTTCGCGGCATACCGAGCACGCGCTCGGCAATAATATTGCGTTGAATTTCGTTCGTGCCGGCGTAGATTGGGCCCGACTGCGCGAACATAAACCCGTCAAGCCACGCGCCAAGCTCTGCAAATTCAGCCGCAGTTTGCGGCTCTATTTCGGCACGAGCACCGAGGAGGTCCATTGCCGTCTCATGGATCAAGAGATCCATTTCAGACCAAAATATTTTGTTGCAACTCGCCTCCGCGCCGATTGTGCCGCCCGAGCACAGCTTCGACGCCGTTTGATACGTCGACAACGCGTAGGCTTCGGCGTCCATGTAGCAACGCACCACGGCGGATTCGATCTGCGGATTGATCACATCAGAGCCGTTCTCCCGATAAAGCTGCACCAATCGCTTACACGCCTGCTGAAATCTTGCGGGACTTCTGAGCATCAAGCCTCGCTCAAAGCCCGCAGTCGCCATGGCAATGCGCCACCCCTCGCCTTCGCCGCCCAGTAAATTGAAGGCGGGGACGCGAACGTCGTCAAAGAAAATCTCGGCAAAGCCAGGTAGTCCATTGAGCTGCTCAATGGGTCTTACCGTGACGCCCTCAGAATTGAGCGGCACTAACAGTTTCGACAAGCCGTGGTGCCGTGACGAGTCAGGATCGGTTCGAAATAATCCGAACACCCAGTCTGCGTAAACGGCGCGCGTTGACCAAATTTTCTGGCCATTAATAACGAACTCATCACCGTCGCGGTCTGCACGACAGCGTATCGCTGCCATATCAGAACCCGCATTGGGCTCAGACCAACCCTGCGCCCAAATTTCATCGCCACTGGCCATGGCCGGAATGAAGCGCGCCTTTTGCTCGGGCGTTCCGTATTCCATTAAGGTTGGCCCAAGCAAGAAAATGCCATTTTGATTAACGCGCAGAGGTGCACCCGCTCGATAATATTCTTCCTCAAAAATCAGCCACTCGATGAGATTACAGCCCCGTCCTCCAAACTCAGTCGGCCAAGTGACCATCCCCCAATTACCTTTCGCAAGGGTACGCTCCCACTGGCGGTGCGCCTCGAAGCCTTCCGCAGTGTCAAAAGAAGGCAATCGCTCGCTTGGCACGTGGGCGGTCAGCCATTTCCTGGCCTCTGCCCGAAACGTCTGTTGCGCTTGTGTGTACACTAAATCCATTGAATCAACTGTCCTGTGACTTGTTCGCCTTGGCCATTGCTTTAGCGTCGAAGCCACCTAACTTATCGCCCGATACCACGTCATTGTGTGCGTGCGCGAAGTGGTGCCAGGCAAAGGCGGCCTCCATGCCCTGACGCTTCCCTTGCAGGTCTTCAACGTTATTGATCGCTTGCTTTGTTAAGGCGAGGCCCAACCGCGGCATTGCAGCGATCTTATTCGCCAGTACGGTCACGTCATCCAGCAAGGTGTCACGTGTACTGATCTGATTGACCATGCCCATCTGATAGGCGCGCTCCGCGCCCATTTTATTGCCGGTAAAGAGAAATTCTTTTGCAATTCGGGGATTGAGTTCGTACGGGTGGGCAAAGTATTCGACACCGGGAATCCCCATCCGAACCACGGGGTCAGAAAAATAGGCGTCATCGGTCGCAACAATCAGATCACAAATCCAAGCGAGCATTAGACCACCTGCGATACACGCACCTTGAACGGCTGCAATCGTCGGCTTGGGTATGTCTCGCCAACGACGGCACATACCCAGATACGCCTCAGCCTCTCGAACATACAGGAACTCACCACCGGGTTTGTTCGCATGATCGTACCAACTGGTTACACGCTCCTGACTCAAATGAACATCGCGTCCCGGGGTGCCTATATCGTGTCCCGCAGAAAAATGCTTTCCCTCTCCACGCAAAACGATCACTTTGACGTCATCGTCAGCCACTGCCTTCATAAACGCCGCATCAAGCTCATAGGTCATCTGACCATTTTGCGCGTTGTTGTACTTGGATCGATTCATCGACACCCAGGCGACACCGTCCACCACCTCGTAGGTCACGATGTCACGCTCTTCCAATGGCTCTGTGGTCTCAGTCATATCCAGTACTCCTAATTCGGGTTGCGCATACCAGGGGGATTGTCCTTGAGCTGCTTGGACCGCACGTTCAACGGATCAAGCTCAGTAATGAGCGCCAACTGCTCGGCCGATGGTGCCGGTGTTTCAGTCATATTGGGGGCCACCGCCACCTCAAACCCAGTATTCTCCAGCACCTCAGAGAGCGGCACCCCGGGATGAAGACTCACAACCCGCATCTGTTTATTGGGTCCGTTAAAATCCATGACGCATAAATCGGTAATCACACGCCTAATATCAATGTCGTCAAATGTATAACCCCGCGGCAAGCGATCGGGGTTATAGCCAATCGAGCACACCACGTCACATTCGCCGGTTACGAACACACGTGTCGAATGCTTGGGCACAAAAAAAGAGTTCGCGTGACTGATCGAGTTACCAGGAAAACCCCTGACACCCAGCAGCTGCACTTTCGGCGCCTCGTAACTGCCGCCCAGCGCAGCAATATTTGTTTGTCCGAAGCGATCAATTTGACTGGGGCCCACAAGTGCGTGGCGAGCGCCGCTCCAGACATTATCGAAAATACGCGCAAATCCCATCCAGTTTTCATTCGCCTGACCGCTGTGTGAGGCCATTCCGCTGACCGGATTCGGAGTGGAAAGCATGAACGACTGACTGTCTGTCATCATCATGTCGGGATTGGAGGTGCGCATCGCAAGGCTTGCAGCCAGACGCGGCAGTAAGCCGATGCCCGTGGCAAGGACTTCCCCCTCGTTTTCGAAACTGCGACTGGCGGCGCAGACCATGAGCTCAGCGAGCGAAAATGTCATCGTGAGGCTCTCCTAGTAAACCGGCAGTGGCAAGGTCTGAATGGCCTCTAAGCCACCGACGTTGCGTTGATAACTCGACTCAGAGTCACCTAAATGAGCTTCCGACCACCCGTCATAGCCGCCCTCAGCCAGTGCGGCTGCATATTCTTTGTAGTGCTTCATATCGTAGCCATACAGCGGGTCAGAAGACGACGGATGTGCACCACCCGGAATGTGAACAATATGCGACGTCAGATTTCGCTCCCAGTAGACGCGTCGCGCCACGTCAGCGTCATGAAAATAGTCCGAGGGGACGAGCTCATCGACGGAAACCACTGTTTTATTCGCGGCGCGCGCGAACCAGTCATCCATGTAATGGTCAGGACTGGCGATCTCACACACGCCGCGGGCATCCCCGCGCGTTGCATGCAGCAACGACACGTCCAGATTTAAAGCAGGCATCGCCACCCACTCTTTGTCGTCATAGGGACTGTCCACCAGCTGTAAGTCGGGGTTGCGTGTAATCACATCGGTTCCCAAGCCAATCCGGGTCGGAATATAGGGACTCCCCCAAGCCGCGGCCCTCAACCCGAGCAACATCATGCCTTCGTCGATTTCACGAACGTCCACACTGCCCGTCTCACGCGCTTTTCGAAACCCAGGCTCCAAGGGCATAAAGTCCAAAGAGACAAACGCGTAAACCACTTTTCGGACTTTTCCAGCCGCACACAGCAATCCGACATCCGCGCCACCATAGGCCACGACCGTCAGGTCACTGACGTCGGACCGCAGAAGCTCGCGCACCAGCGCCATGGGTTTTCGCCGCGGGCCCCAACCACCAATACCGATGGTCATACCGCTCTCAATAACAGACACCGCATCCGCGGCGCTGACGCACTTATTCATGCGCGCATTTCCTATCATTCCAGTTAGATTAAAAGCAGTATCAAAGTCGGCCTCTGCACCAGCATCCCCCATAGAGACTATGACAACTCGGGCGAAGCCACTTAGCGTGCATAAAAAGACTAATGACGTTTTAAAAAGGGTATCACTTTGTCAGTCAGCACCCCCAACTCAACGGCCGCGCTCGTCGAGCATGCCGCTCAGGTCTATGGCGATCGGGTGTTTATCGTCGACGGAGCCCACACGCTCTCCTTCGCCGATGTCGCAACCCGTGTTCGCGCGCTGGCATCAGCACTCGCAACACGCGACTTTGAGTATGGAGGCAGAGCTGCCATTTGGGCGCCCAACTGCGCCGAATGGATTATTGCAGCGCTGGCGATCCAATACGTGGGCGGCACACTTGTCACCGTCAACACGCGCTACAAAGCAACCGAGGCCAGTCAGATCATCCATGACAGTGGAACCTCAGTAGCGTTTGTGGTCGATCATTTTTTGGGGACCGATTACGCCGACGACTTGGCAGCTCAAAACATAGCGGGGCTAGACCACATCGTTACTCTCCGAGCACCCGGTTCTGCATCCACGGGCGACATCCAAACCTGGATATCAGAGGGCGCAGTCGCGACGCCTGAAATCTGTGCGCGCCGAGACGCGCTGCGACGTCGAGTGAATGAAAATACCGTTTCTGACATTTTGTTCACCTCAGGCACCACGGGACGCGCAAAGGGGGTTGTGACGACACACGGCCAAAACTTGAAGGCGTTCAGTACATTCGCATCCATCCTCGGCATCGAAAGCGACGATCGCTACCTGATTATCAATCCGTTTTTCCACAGTTTCGGCTACAAGGCCGGTTGGTTGGCCGCTTTATTGCGGGGAGCAACCGTGTACCCCATGGCGACCTTTGATGTCCCGCAGGTTCTCGATGCGATCAAAGCACATGCGATCACGGTCATGCCAGGGCCTCCGACGCTCTTTCAGAGCATTCTGGTGCACGCCGATCTTGCACACAGTGACCTGTCTTCACTCAAAAAGGCCACTACGGGTGCTGCGATTATCCCAACACAACTGATCATTGATATGCGTGAAACGCTGGGGATCGACACAGTCATTACCGCGTACGGCCTTTCCGAGACCTGCGGACTGGTCACGATGTGTCGTCAAGGCGACCCTGCAGAGGTGATTGCTCAAACGTCGGGGCGTGCGATTCCAGACGTTGAAGTCGGCATCATGCGTCCAGATGGCACCCTGGCCGCACCTCATGAGGCGGGTGAGATTGTTGTCCGGGGCTTCAACGTCATGCAATGCTATTTCAATGACGAACGCGCGACGCGCGAGACGATCGACCCCGAAGGCTGGCTTCACACCGGAGATATCGGCACTCTCGACGAATCTGGCAATATTCGAATTACAGACCGTCTGAAAGACATGTTTATTTCAGGCGGGTTTAACTGCTATCCCGCAGAGATCGAAAATCAACTGCTGCATCATGGTGCAATCGCTCAGGCAGCGGTGGTTGGAATGAGCGATGAGCGAATGGGCGAAGTGGGTGCGGCCTTCGTGGTAAACAAGCCCGGCACCCGCATTTCCGAAGACGCGCTGATCGCATGGTGCCGCGATACTATGGCCAATTACAAAGTCCCGAGGAAAGTCATATTTTTGGACGTATTACCCATGAACGCCTCAGGAAAAGTGTTAAAGACCGTCTTGAGACAGCAACTTTGAGCGCGTTCTCTACTACCGTCATCCCACTCATCAAAAGAAGAACGACAAGGAACACACTATGACGATTCAGAGCCTTGGATACATCGGCGTTAATTCGACCCAACTCGATCAGTGGCGCGACTTTGCCTGCGACGTCATGGGCCTGCAAGATGTCTCCAGTGACCTCGGCGACGCGCACACCCAATTTTACAAAATGGACTACCACCCCTATCGCCTCTTCGTTCAACACTCAGCGCACGACGGCCTGGCGGTGTGTGGCTGGGAAACCAACAACCAACAAGGGCTCGATGAAGTCGCGGCGGCATTGACCGAGGCCGACGTCGCCTTTCAATGGGCGGATCAGTTGCTGATTAGCAAACGACGCGTTCAAAACCTCCTGTCTTTCACCGACCCTGCCGGCAACCAGCATGAGGCCTACTGGGGTGTCGTGTCAGACTTCAAAGCATTCAACTCCCCTCAAGGCGTCCCCGGTTTTGTGACCGCTGACCAGGGACTGGGCCACGTGGTTCTCCCTGCGCCTAACTTCAGTGAAACCGCGCAGTTTTTTGCCGAGATACTGGGTTTTGGTCTCTCGGATCTCATGAAACTCCGATTTACGCCAGACCCTGAAGAGCCCATAAAACGGCTTTGGTTTATGCATTGCAACCGACGACACCACAGTTTGGGACTGCTTGAAATCCCTCATCCAGCGGGCTGTATTCACCTCATGACGGAAGTCAACGCCATCGACGAAGTGGGCCGCTGCAATGATCGAAGAATTGCAGCGAATATTAAGCTCTCAGGGACGCTGGGGCGCCATGCTAACGACCACATGGTGAGTTTTTACATGCAGAGCCCTGCGGGATTCGATATTGAATATGGCGCAGAGGGGCGCACTGTCGACGACTGGTCTCGTTACGAGGTCTTCGAGAGCACCGTACCCAGTTTCTGGGGTCACGACTTTTCCGTAGGCCAGCAGGATTAGAGGTAATTCTTCAGTTAGTACATACGAGGTATGTCGAGACTCCTCTGCTTTGCAACGATGTGTGTAATGCCTTAAAACCGCTCGAAGACGGACACAGCCATAGGATTATTGCCATGAGCACGTACGAACCTGTTGTAACACAGCAAATTCTCGATCTAATCGCCAGCAAGTCCGCGGACCAACGTGAGGCCCGCAAAATGTCCAAAGAGGTCGTCGACGCCCTCAAGGAATGCGGTTTCTTCACGATGCTACTGCCCAAGCAGTGGGGCGGGCTCGAGCGCAAGCCACAGGAATTTTTTGCCGAGCAAGTGCGGATAGCCGAGGCCGACATGAGCACAGCCTGGGCCGGCGGCATTATAGCGGTCCATGCCTTTCAGCTCGCGCTGATGTCCGAAGAGGCACAACGCGAAGTCTACGAAGCCGACCCAAACACACTGATCAGCAGTTCCTACAACCCCGTTGGGGCACGTGCCGAAATGTGTGAAGGCGGATTTATGTTACACGGTCGTTGGGGTTGGAGTTCGGGTTCCGACCACTGCACCTGGGCGCTGTTAGGTGGGGTGATACCCGGTGACGGCTACCGAACATTTTTAGTTCCTCGGAACCAATACGACATTGAAGACACCTGGGATGTTATGGGTCTTCAGGGCACGGGTTCAAACGACGTGGTCATCTCCGAACCTATTTTTGTCCCAGATCACCGGACACACAAGCAAATGGACGGCTTCAACTGTGTGAATGACCAAGACAACCCAATGTATGACCTGTCGTGGGCGCAAACCTTTGTGCGCGTGGTAAATTCAGCGGCGATTGGCGCCTTGAAAAAAGCGGTGAAGGTCTTCGTCGAATCTAAGCAAGGTAATTCAACGACCGACATGACTAAATTTGCCGGCGACGTTGAAACGCAGGAGCGGCTGGCCAAGGTGCTCAACACCATTGGTGAACTTGAAGCAGTCATGTACCACAACTTTGACAAGATGGAGGCCGCCTCTTGGAAGCCGACATTGGAAGATCGGATTATGTATCGATACCAGGCATCGATTGTGATCGATAAAGCCATTGAAGCCATTGATACGCTTTTTGAGGTCGCCGGTGGACGATCGGTCTTTAATGGGCACCCTCTTCAACAGCTGTGGCATGACATTCACATTGCACGCTGCCATGTGGCCAACAACCCCACAGCGTTTGCTCGTAATTTGGGTAGCGTGGCGCTCGGCATGGAGAACAAGGACGTCTTTATCTAATGCACGCCTACGCCGAAGCGTCGCTCTATCACGAAGTCAGCAGCGGACGGTCGATTCACTACACCGATCATGCTGCAACGGCAGCCGAAAAAGGGGCGGTCGTATTTATTCACGGCAGTGGCCCAGGGGCCAGTGGCTGGAGCAACTTTAAGCACAACGTCGGTGCGTTTCAGGACGGTGGGTATCGCTGCATCGTGTTCGATCAGTGGGGCTACGGAAAGACGTCAAAACCACAGGATGTGGACCACACGCTTGATTTCTTTGTCGACGGTTTGGTTTCACTCCTCGATTCTTTGCGTTTAGACCGCGTGACGCTTGTGGGCAACTCGCTCGGCGGTGCCGTGGCACTTGGTCTCTCACTTCGCAATCCAGATCGCGTTGAAAAGCTGATTTTGATGGCGCCCGGTGGCATTGAATCGCGTGAAGTCTACTTCGCTATGCCCGGTATTCAAGCCATGGTGAAACACCCTATGGGATCACCCGGCTTCACCAAAGACGTGCTCGCCGCCTTACTGACGCAACTCGTCTATGATCCTTCAGCGGTCGACGCCGCGTTGGTCGATGAACGCTGGGCTACGCTCGAGACGCAAAACCCACACGTTTTAGCCACCATGAATATTCCCGACATGACCGACAGACTGCGAGAGATTGACATTGCCACATTGGTCTTTTGGGGCAGCGAAGACCGATTTTGCCCAGCATCGGGATGCTGGAAAGTCCTCCAGATGAAGGGCCCTGTCCAAGCCGAGATCTTAAATCAGTGTGGCCACTGGGTCATGTCGGAGTATCCAGGCTTATTCAATAAGCGCTGCTTATCGTTTTTGAGCGATGAGGGGTGACCATGAGTCTCTCTGGCACTGATCACGCCCAGCTGGGACGAACACTTTACGAGGCGATGCGCGCGAACACACCGATTCAACCGTTGACCAAAACCCACCCCACGATCACCGTCGAAGACGCGTATCAAATATCGCGGACGATGTTGTCACACCGACTTGAGCGTGACCGTGAAGTCGTAGTCGGCAAGAAGATTGGCGTCACATCAGATGCGGTCCAGAGCATGCTCGGTGTGTTCCAACCCGACTTTGGTTTCCTGACGAACACCATGACCTTCGCCAACAAATCAGATATTCGCATTGCAGGAAACATGATTTCACCGCGCGCTGAGGGAGAAATCGCCTTTCGACTGAAATCAACGCTCTGCGGCACCGCTAATACAGAAGACGATGTTTTGGCTGCAACCGAATGCATTATGCCCTGCTTTGAAATTGTCGATTCCCGAGTCGAAAATTGGCAAATCGCTATCCAAGACACCATTGCTGATAACGCCAGTTGCGGTGTGTATGTTCTTGGCGATGCGGAGCTCGACCCACGACAGCTTGATCTCCCCAATATTCGCATTGATGTGACGAAAAACGGGGAGCAGTTGAGTTCAGGCATGGGCAGTGCGGTTCAAGGTAATCCACTGACCGCCGTCGCTTGGCTTGCCAATACGCTAGGCGCCTATGGCATCGACCTGGAAGCCGGCGAGGTTATTTTGTCAGGCTCTCTGGTGCCCCTCGAACCCGTTCATCAGGGTGATGCAATGCATTTGCTCATGACGGGCCACGGCTTTGATGAGTGCAGTGTCAGCTGTCAATTCATTTAATTAAGGTGACGTATGACGACTAAAGCCAAAGCGGCGATCATCGGTCCAGGAAATATTGGGACTGACCTGTTGATGAAGTGCCAGCGCAGCGACTTCATCGAAGCGACGTGGATGGTGGGAATTGAAGATTCAGCGGGTATTCAGCGCGCGCGGACACTTGGTCTTCAGACCACAACAGAGGGGGTCGATGGTCTGGTTGCTGGATTTTCGGCCGATCCCGTAGATTTTGTATTTGATGCAACGTCAGCCTACGTACACGCTGAAAACAGTCGCAAAGTTACCGCACTGGGCGCCACCATGATCGACCTCACGCCTGCGGCAATTGGTCCCTTTTGTATACCGCCGGTTAACTTACAGGAGCTACTCGATCGGGGCCCCACTCAAAACGTCAATATGGTCACGTGTGGGGGGCAAGCAACGATTCCCATGGTGGCAGCTGTCAGTCGTGTGCAGTCAGTGCGCTACGCCGAGATCGTTGCTACTGTGGCGTCAAAGTCCGTCGGTATGGGCACACGCGATAACATTGACGAATTCACGCGAACAACGTCCTCGGCGATCGAAAAAATTGGCGGCGCTGATGAGGGAAAAGCCATTATTGTCATTAACCCGGCCGAGCCGCCGCTTGTCATGCGCGACACGATCCATTGCCTAACCAAAGAAGTCCCGAACGAGACCGATATTCGAGCCTCGATTGCCGCTATGGTGACCGAGGTTCAGCGCTACGTTCCAGGGTACAGGCTCAAGAACGCGCCCATTATTGACGGTCATCGAGTAACGATCTCAGTGGAGGTCGAAGGGCTCGGTGACTTTTTGCCTAAGTACGCGGGCAACCTCGACATCATGACGGCCGCAGGCCTGCGCACCGCAGAAATGATGGCTCAGCGACGGCAAAGCTCGAGGAGTAGTCTATGAATTTTGAAGGTCGACATATTACGTTGCACGACATGTGCCTTCGCGATGGCATGCATCCCAAGCAGCACCAGATTACCGTCGATGAAATGGTCGATATCGCCGGCGCGCTTGATGCAGCAGGCGTGCCTCTGATTGAAGTAACCCATGGTGATGGGCTGGGTGGCGCCTCGGTTAACTATGGTTTTCCGGCGGCCAGCGATGAGGCCTACTTACGAGCGGTCGTCGAACGTGTCGAGCACTCTGCGATCTCGGCATTACTGCTCCCAGGTATTGGTACGGTCGATCACCTGAGGATGGCAGCAAATTGCGGCGTTAAAACGATTCGCGTGGCAACCCATTGCACTGAAGCCAACGTCTCGCGCCAGCACATTAATCTCAGTCGTGATTTGGGTCTGGATACCGTCGGATTCCTCATGATGGCACACATGGTCTCCGAGGATGCCTTAGTGGAACAGGCGCTACTTATGGAGTCTTACGGTGCCAATTGCATTTATTGCACCGACTCTGCGGGTTACATGCTGCCTCAAGACGTCACAGACCGTATCGCCCTTCTTAAAAAGAGACTCAAAAGCGACACGGAAGTCGGATTTCACGGTCATCATAATCTCGCCATGGGGGTTGCTAACTCGCTAGCGGCGATTGCAGCAGGCGCTAACCGTATTGACGGCTCTGCAGCGGGACTCGGTGCAGGCGCCGGAAATACCCCGCTAGAGGCTATGGCGGCGGTGCTTGAGCGAATGGGTGCAGTCACAGGCATCGACATTTTTAAATTAGCGGACGCGGCAGAGGACCATGTCTTACCGATCATGGACGAGCCTGTGCGTCTCAGTCGGGATGCGCTGGTACTGGGCTATGCCGGCGCCTATTCCTCGTTTCTTTTGTTCGCTAAACGCGCACAAGATAAATACGGCGTACCCTCACATGAGATTTTGCTCGAAATGGCGCGCCGGAAAACGGTGGGTGGGCAGGAAGATCTGATTGAGGAAATTGCAATAGAAATGGCCGCTCAAACACGCTAAGTCTGGACGAAATCTGGACTTTCTGATAACTAGTTAGCTTTAACGCGTAAAGCGGGATGTCTGTACGTAGCCCTATGAATCAACCGAATATCACAGAACTCTCGAAGCTCATTGGCTTCCTTTACGATGGACACATCGAAGAGGACCCTTACAGTGCGTTTCTTGCAGAGACCCGTCGGATGATTGATTCGAACTTTGCGTCGATCACCATGCGTGAACCGCAGGGCGATGATGGTGGTCTGTTATTTGTTTCGTGCGAGGCACTGGCGAAGACCTTCGTTGACGATCACAACAACCCCTATACCGACCGCTACTACACCTCTAACCTCATGACTAACTTGCCCTGGGGCAAGGTGGTTTCTTTGGATGAGTGTGTGCCCTATCGAACGCTCGAGCGAACCGAACTCTACAAGTACTGTATGGCGCCGATCGATATTTACCACATGATTGGAGTCGACCTTAGAAACGCCAACGGCTTGAGGTTCAGTGTTCGTTTTTGTCGACCTAAGTCTGCAGAGAACTTTGGAACACAGGAACGCGAGTTCCTCGAAATGCTGGCCAATCATATCCAGCGCGCGGTTGCTAATGGCATGCAGCTGATCCAAATCGATAAGGAGCGGAAACTTTACAGTTCGACGATTGCTAAACAGTCGGTGGGGGTTGTCACGCTCGACGAGCGCGGGAAAATCGTCTCCAGAAATGCGGTGGCCGATCAGCTGATACGCGACAAGGACGGACTGTCAGTCATCAATGATCAACTCCACCTGGAAAGTCCCTCAGCACGAGCAAAACTCAATGGCTTTATTGAGGATATCGTCGTTGCCCAGCGCAATCAGGACCCAGCGCCCACCAACGCCTTGTCCGTTGAGCGCCCCTCAGGCAAGGCCGACTTAGAGATCTTACTCAAGCCCATGATGATCGACAAAACCGTCGAACCGGGACATACACCGCACATGATTGTGTTTATTAATGAGCCTGAGCGCAGTTTCCAAATTGAAACGCGCATCTTGATGTCGCTCTATGGGCTTACAAAAGCAGAGGTCGCACTATCCAAGTTGCTGGCCGAAGGCGCCAATCTCGATCAGGCCGCAGCCGCACTGGGGATTGCCCGGAACACGGCGCGCGCGCAGCTTCGCTCCATTTTTGCGAAAACAGGTGTGTCTCGTCAGAGTATGCTGGTCAGCCTATTGCTCAAGAGTGTGGTGACGTACTCTTAACACACGCTGGTATGGCTTCACCTGCCCCATTTAACGCGAGCCCACGTTAGGCTCGGTTAGCTCCGACCAGGGCGGGCGATCCTCTTCACCACCAAAAAAGTCCATATCCCAAAACGCCTTCAGCAGAGGCACGTGAAATCAATGCAGGATCGCTAGCCTTGCGCATTATTGGTGCTGCGTATCGCAAATTTGTGGACGAGTCGGCGGATCACTGTCACAGGACTTTGAGCGCTGGAAAAAGCAGGTGGCACATTTCAGTTAGCGACGACTGGCAACATGAGTGTTGTGATTTGGGAGGCCCGGGTTTTAAATCCCGAGTCCCTAGCTTGATCAAGGTGTATCGCTAACCTTGTTGGGTGCAATGTAGGTTTTTCTTCGATCGTATAGTTCAAGCCAATTAGCCGGTGGCAAAGGCAGGGGACGACTTTCGGCATCCCGCGAAGGGGTGAAGCTGGGACCAGACGTTTTGCTGCGAACCTGCTCGAGCCAAAACACGCCATCGTATTCGCCGCTGTTGCCGCGCGTCGATATGAGATCCATATCTCCATCTCCATCCAGATCACGCGAGACATACATATCGAACATCCCTCTGACCCGACGCGACACATCATGGCGT
>JABIZW010000067.1 GCA_018666295.1 Halieaceae bacterium | reverse complement strand
TCGGGTACACCTTCTTGTACGGAGATTAAGATTTTATTCTTTTTGTCTGGGAGTAAGCCCTCGACACTGAAGTAGTCTTGTCTTATGCGACCGATTGGCTTTTTCGCAGAACCGTCGTATTTAACGTTTTGGTAGTCGTAAACGCCTTGGTTAAAGCCTTTAATTTGATCCCTTGTTTGCTGGCGAGCGGTAAACAAAAAGACATCATCATCAATCCATCGAATGCCGGGCATTATCTCCATTGGACTTGAATCAATGCGAATAGGATCTTTATCCATGTTGTCCGCGTCGTAGAGCTCAATAATGGGGTTGCCACCGCGCTCTAGAATACGCGTCAGTGCGAACTGAGAGCCATCAGGAGAGAGCGAAACGCCGGTCACTGCATCACGTCGAGCCCAGTAATCAAGTGGGTAAGGGTCAGCGGCGATCTCGCCAGCAACGAGGCTCAACAAGAGAGACGCGGCAATGATTCGTAACATGGTCAACCTCCAATATTTCACGCCTAGTATCGTAAACTAATTTCGGCAAAAAAAAAGCGCACCGGAGTGCGCTTTTGTGCTTTCAAGGCGTGTTTAGAAGCCGATATCAAAGTTGTAAGACGCGTTAACGAAGAACGATCGTCCCATCAGGTCGTAGCCGTAACCGATAGCGCGTGACTTAACACCTGTAATTTCGCTTGGATCTGCGAGTGGGGGAGCCTTGTCCTCAAGGTTCCGAACACCCATGCCGACGCTCCAGTTGTCCTCGTTATAGAACACTGAGACGCTGTGGATCATGTAGCTATCCGCTTCGGCATAGTCACGGCACAGCTCGTCATTGGGTGGTCCCAAGCAAGTATCTGATGCAGTAAAGGCATCAGAGAAGGCATCAACCGCATCGGCGTCTTGACCAACAGCACCGAGGTAACGTGCTTGCCAGTTGAAGCGCCACTTATCCCACGCCAGAACGACGCCTGTTTGCGCGCGCCACTCAGAGAAGCCCCATTCGCCTTCGTATGACTCATAGTCAACGGTGCCGTCAGGGTTAGTGAACGTGAGTGAACGCTCCAAGTTGCGGTTAGCGACTAAACTGACCTGAAGGTCAATCGGGACACCAAGATTCAACGTGTCACGGAACGTCAGGTTGTAGTCGATACCACGCGCACGCTCTAAGTCTCGGTTAAGGAATCCAAGGTCCATGAGCTGAATTCGTGGGTCTGTGGGGTCCGAGAAGTCGCGTTGAATACGATCACAGAATACGCTGCTGCCAGTACCTGCTTCGTCGTAGTAACAGTCAGAAATAATGTAGCCCGTTGATGGCTCGATGACTGTGTTTTCAACTTTTACCGAGTAGTAAGTCATGCCGATCGCAAGATCAAACTTGTTGCTGAAGTCTTGCTCGTAGGCAAATCCATACGAGAACGACTCTGACTCTTCTGGGTCCAGAGTCAGGCTTCCACCTGTCTGAACTTCGGTGCTGAAGGTGTTGAAGCCGGCGTTGTTAGCAAGCGTTGGATCAACGCCCGTTGCTAAACAGTTGGCTAAGACTTCAGGATCTCGCTGATCACGCTCGGCAATATAGGCACCTTCATTAGCATCACCTAGACCACCAAGTGCAGATTCAGGGATGTAACACGGGTCAGAAACGTTTGTGAATCCCGTTGCGCCCAAGAGGAACAATTCGCGGTTGTTAGGCGCGCGGAAAGCGGTACCCCAGGTTGCGCGTAACAGGAAGGGTTCAGTCGGGCGATAGCCAACCTTGACCGACGCTGTCTCATTTTCACCGTAGAATTCATGGTCGGTAATTCGACCGGATAAATTCATAGTCAGTTCTTTCAGCAAAGGCTTGTCGGCGATCAGAGGGAGCTGAACTTCAGCAAAAACCTCTGAAATATCGACTTCACCAAAGGCGCCTTTATCTGAGAAGAAGCCCCAGAACAAGCCGTCGCGAGCAACGTCGTCAGGATTGGACTGAATGTCATCGATACGGTGTTCGAAACCAATCGCGAGCTGCGCCATTTCACCGCCAGGCATTTCGAAGATATCGCCATCGAGGACCAAGCTGAACAGGGTTTGCTCGTAGACAGTGTTGAAATCACGCGAGTCGAATAAGTAATCACGCTCTGCTTGCGTTGCAAAGTCACCGACGACCGTACCTACTGGGTAGAGCGAGGGTGCGTACATATTCACTGGCACACAGCCGGCAGTATCAGCTGCTAATGTGGCGCCGAGGTTGTTCTCGCAAGGCGTATTGGTTGACGAGTAGTCGCCCAACGCAAGCTCAAGTCGGTCTTCTCGGATGCCTAAACGTGATGCATCACCCTCTGACCGACTGTAAGAGACCGAGATGTCACCTCTCCAGTTCCCAAGAGAACCCATATCGAGGAAGGGCAAGTCAGCTGAGGCGCCAAAGACGACTCTCATTTGCTCCATTTCGGTAGAGACATTGTTTCTGTCGCCTCTTACTGAGACCACTGGTCGAGTCTGCACTGCACCGATAGGGCCACTAAGCAGGCCAAAGGTTGCTGGACTACAGAAAGCGGCCGGAACGCCAAAGCAGTTTGCGAGGTCCAGGTAGTAGTTGGCAAAGTTCTGAACAATGCTTGGGTTGGTGAAGTATGCATCCTGCGCCAGACCGCAATCCACGCCATTTTCAGCGTCTGGGTTGCACAGGTTATAAGGGTTCAGTGCAGGTACAAATGGGAACAACTGACCTTCACGCCCTTGCTGGTCGTACTCCTGCATGTTGTACATCGCCTCGAAGTAAGGCGTGATGTTCATGTCGCCGTCCAAGGTCATTTCCCCGTACGCCATCATGTTCAAGTACTTCTGAGGTGCGATCAGATCGGCAGCAAGGTCCCGTGGGGAGCCGTTGAGGTTGTAGTCGTTGAAGTTGATGTCTCCAATTCCGTCACCGTTACCGTCTGCGGCCAGTCCCGTGTAGGGGTCGCCTGACTCACTAAAGTTACCCCAGCCACCGTTTGAGGTCCCGGGCGTGTAGTAAATAGAGCCCGCGGTAGGAACGATTGTTCGTCCTGCTAGGGAAAGAGAAGAGCACTGACCCACGTCGGGATAGCCGATGTTTTGGTAGTACTGATCCTGTCGGCGAATTTCACCGCTCTGCGTGATCTCAACGTTACCCGTACACTCGTTAGTCCATGGACGGTCTGCGTATCGCGTACGGTCGATGTCAGTGTACTCGACACCAATACCGAACGAGCTCTTGTCGGTATTAAAGCCCCAAGCCGCACCGATAGTGGCGTTGTCGCCACCTGCTCGATCGTACTGTCCTGAGAATACTTCAAGCTGCAGACCATCGAAGTCTTTCTTGGTGATGATGTTAGTAGCGCCTGCAATTGCGTCTGAACCGTAAATTGACGACGCCGCGTCAAGCAGGTTCTCATAACGCTGAATCATCAGTCTGGGTACCAGGTTGACGCTGGGTGAGGAGGGGGCACCCTCAACACCACTAGGAGAGAGCCGTCGGCCGTTCATCAGCAGTAGCGTTCTGTTTGCACCTAAACCACGCAAACTCACTGTGCTTGAACCTGGACCGTTATCCAAAACGAAGCCGTTAAACGACAGATCGATCTGCTGACCACCGGCGTTCGTCGAGTTCTGTAGAATTTCATCGGCGTTAATCAGGCCGACTTCTCTTTGGAATTCCGCGTCAATAATTTGTAACGGCGAAATGCTGGTGTAGGTCGAGCTTCGCAGACGCGAACCTGTGACTACTATCTCTTCAACGGGGCCGAGGTTGGCTTCAGCGCTTTCCTCAGCTACCGCTTCTATGGTCGTCGACTCTAACGCTTCTTCTTGGGCCAAGACTGTCTGGGCTGACAGCATGGTTCCCAACAATGTTAGGGCCGCTAAGGGCTTCAATTTGAACATCGTGGCTCATCTCCTATTTTTGTTGTGGCAAGGTCTGCCGACATTATTGCGCCGGTCATACTTTGACCCAGTGTCTGTGTAGCAAAAGACGGTGTAAATTGAAACCCAATAAGGTTTTTTTTTGGTTTATTTCCGGAATTAAACCAAATATTTTAACACGCTCAGCTTGAGGCCAACTTTACGAAAGCTCGGGCATTATTGTTTTTGCGAACGACGGCGAAATGCCCTCTGAGCAATTTCTTAAATATGCGCTAAGACTGACGGAGTATGAGTGGCACAGCCTGGTGGTGTAATGGCGTTGTATCGGCGAGTGACGCGGCTGTTATCTGGCGTGACTCGACAACCGTGGTCGTCACGCTCGATCACCGTATCAATACCGAAAACGCATTCTGTGACGACTGGGTAAGGGGGTGTATCAGCGCTTAGGGTCTGGACGCTCGATTTTGCGTTTAGATATTATCGAAGGTGTTGGTCGAAGTACGCCACGACACCGTCGAGAGCGGCGCGAGTCGGGTGTCCAGCCTCATCGACAAAATCCAGGGTCAGGACCGAATGTCCCTTACCGGGTAGAGTGATTTCCTGGACTCGCGTCGCTCCGTCATGATTGAACGCTCGTTTGATGCACTCTGACTTTGCCCCGGTACACAGCGGGTCGCCCTCAAACCGTAAAATCTGCATGGGGCCTTTGGTATCCAGTGCGGCACGACTGTGCTCCACCGCCTCGGGCGTCATGTGTAATGCACCTTGCGTAAAAAAGGGCATGGCGGGTTGAGAGGCAACGGCGGCAAGGACACTGTCGTCTCCAATCAGGCTGATCGCAAAGTTACCAGTCAAGCACATGCCAATAACGCCCACCCCCGCGCATTTACGCTCATCTCGCACCTCTCGGCAGAGCGCTCTTAGCCAGTCGACAATAGGGCTTGATCGGTCACTGGCAAGCAAGCGAAATTCTTTCCTGAGACACATGACTCGCACGAGATTGCCCGCAATCGAGGTCTTTCCAACGGGACCAAAAAGATGGGGTAAGATAACTTCAAAGCCCGCGCAAATGAGTCGATCCGCCAGAGCCAAGGTTTCTTGGCCAATGCCGGGAAGCTCTTGAATGAGCACAACCGGCGCACCGGATCCGCGTCGAAAGACGGTATGACAAATGTCGTGGCCCTCTGAGGTTGTGGCCGTAAAGGTCTCTTTTTCAAATGCCGAGATTTGGGGTAGTGAGGAGGTCATAGCGTCTCTTGGAGGGCGGCACGCGTTAGTGATTCGCCCCGAGGCCGTTTAACGCGGTAACGCGCTGTTTTCATCGTCACAGAATCCACGCTGTGCGTATTCGACAGCGCGAATCACTGACCATAAGAGCCGTCGTCGCCGGCCATTAAGCCCGAACAATCACCTTCATTTTTGTGTAGCCCTTGACGAAGCTTGAAATATTTCGCGAAGGCTCACCCACTACTTCCACGCGAGAGAATCGCTTTAACATTTCGTCCCATAAGATTTGCAGTTGAAGCTCTGCGAGTCGATTACCGAAGCAACGGTGGATGCCGAACCCAAACGACACATGGTTGCGCGCGTTTGAACGCTCGAAGTCCAGGACATTCGGATTGTCAAACTTGCGCTCGTCTCGGTTGCCCGAGACATACCACATGGCAACCTTGTCCCCTTTTTTAATGGTCTTACCGTGCATTTCGACGTCTTCAAGCGCCGTGCGCCGCATGTAGGCAAGAGGGGTCTGCCAGCGGATTATTTCAGCCACTGTATTAGGGATTAGATCGCGGTTCGCCCTTACTTTTTCCCACTGCTCTGGGAACAAGTGTGACCCGTAAATCGATGCCGACATCGAGTTTCGTGTTGTGTCGTTGCCGCCCACAATGAGGAGAATCAGGTTACCAAGATACTCGGTCGCATCCATGTCGCTTGTGTTTTCACCGTTGGCCAACATGGTAATAAGGTCGTGTCCACTACCACCCTTGCGTTGGTGCCAGAGGCCCATAAAATATTCGACACACTCTGTGAGTTCAGCCCGTCTTTGTTCTTCGCTCTCGACAATGCCGGTCTCGGGGCCGGCAGTCGCGACGTCCGACCAACGCGTGAGCTTGCGGCGATCCTCGAGAGGAAAATCGAACAGGGTGGCGAGCATCATGGTGGTGAGCTCAATAGAAACCGTGTCGACCCAATCGAACTCTTCGTCAATGGGGACTGAATCAAGCACGTATTGGGTTCTTTCTCGAATCAGTTCGGACATTTTGGACAAACTGGGTGAGGCCACAATGGGGGCGACGGTTTGCCTCTGAACTGCGTGTTTAGGCTGATCCATGGCGATGAACATGGGCAGCGGAAAATCTTCCGCTGGATTTGGAAGTACGATCGCCGGTTCAGAAGAGAATCGTTTGTGATCAGTATCGATCGCCATAATGTCTTCATGACGCGTCACCGACCAATAGCTGCCAATGGGCTCTATGTCGTCTGGCCGCTCTGGGGACATCCAACCTTCTTTACAGAAGTGCAGGGGGTCCTCATTTCTGAGGCGCTCAAAAATAGCCCACATCTCTTGTGTGGGCCAGCGCAATGGGTTTGATGGATCCAGGTCCGCCAGCGGCGTGCTGTAGGCGTAATCGTGACCGGGCAATTTAGCCGTTTTAATCGCTTGATTCATGGGTATCTCCTGACCGCGCTTTGAGTGCGCTAGATCTCTCAAAGCACGTTTTTTATAATTTTCTATCGTGTCGTCGTCGCAATCAACAATAGGCGATAGTGCGCGACAGTCAACCTTTTGATAGAGAAATTAAGAGCGGTTCGCTCGTCAGCTTTCAGTGCAGACGAGCGTATCGATCACTACGTCAACGGTTACTGTCAGATGATCAATGCGCTCAAGGTTGCTCTGGCCCTGCATCGAGGTTTTGAACATATGAGGGGTCATTAGCAGCAGGTCTTTAAGCGATTGGTGTTCAAGCTCAACGTTGAAGGCCAGTTGTTCGCTTGACAATGTATGGAGTGAGGACGGGTACCTGTCTGCGTTCGCCATTTGGTGAACTTGTGGGTAAATCAACCTGCGAAGCTCAATCAGGTGTTGTGGCGCAGGCGTTACTCGAATGAGTCGCCCACCCGGCGCAAGTATGCGCTCAAATGAGGCATAGTCGGGGAAGCCGAACATCTCGAGTACAACATCGACGCTTGAATCGACGAGTGGAATATTTTTATTGCTCGCGACCATCCACGTGCCATGGCACCGCCGAGCAGCGCGTTGTACGGCCCATTTTGAAATATCAAAACCGATGATATTTAGCGGGCCTCGGTGGTGCTCACTGAGATAGTGCAGGTAGTATCCTTCGCCGCACCCCGCGTCTAAAACTGTTACTGGCGACTTTGCAGCCGGCGACTGTGCAGCCGGCAACTTTGCGGCTTGCGACACACTGTGCATCACGGATTTGGCAATCGGCTCATAGAAACCCGCCGACAAAAACGACTGTCTAGCCGACACCATGTCCTTGGAGTCACCCGGATTCAGAGAGCGTTTGTGCTGAACACTGAGTAAATTGGCATATCCCTGCTTGCCAATGTCATACCGGTGGCCGTTCGAACAGATGAGCGAGCCGTCCTCCAGTACTAATGGCATTGCATCCAATGGGCAACGCAAAGCCGGATGGGTTAGAAACGCCATATTAAGTCAGGATCCTCGCAGTGCCTTAAGTACGCTGCCATGGCCGGTATGAGGTGTCGCTCAGTGCGAGCACGCCTAAGCGCACTGCCATCGAGTGTCATGACGGACTCAGCTGACCTGTTGCACTTCGAAGAATATTGACGCCGCAAAGTGAGGCAACGATCAGTGAAATGCCAATGAGTGCCTCGGCCATGCTGACGCCAAAGGCTATTTCGGGCGTGTAAGAGCAGATGTTTCTAACTTCAAAGAGTGACGGAAACCAGCGATCGACCGCAAACCAGTCGGGCATGCCTAGGGAGAATTCACAGCTGCCATCACCTCGAAAGTTTTCGATTTCGTATAGGTAGAACGAACGCTCACCAAGACCTACCGCACAGAGTAGCAGCGCGGCGTTTCCAGCGGTATAGAGTCCTCGCGCATGCGGTAGTAAAGACATCAGCAAACCCACGAGTGCAATGGCCACGACCCATAAGCGCGTCTGAATACAGACTTGGCAGGGTTCTTCACTGAGTGCGTACTGCCAGTAAAGCGCGGCGACAAAAAGGCTCGTACCTAACAGGGCCACACCCCACCAAAAGCCCTTGCTCTCAAGGAATGCGGTCAGACGATTAAGGTGGCGCATTGTGTTTTCCCCAACAAGACCTCAATACATTATCGCAAGCGTTTGGCGACGCCCATCATCGCGCTGGCTGCCGACTGCCCTGCCTCCTTCAGCGACAAGTTTTTCGCCAACTGCTCAAGCTTTCGCGCGGCTCGCCAATTGGACTCGCCTGCATCGAAGGTTTTCGAAACGCTCTTGAGCAGTTGCGATGCATCAGCAATGGTGTCAACGGATTCAGGTGTCTTGCGCGCCATTTGATCAAGGAGTGCTAATGCCACCGTCGGATGGTCCGGCCATTCGACTGGAAATTGCTGCTGTGGATTGAATACGCCGTTGACGTCGGCAAGGCCTGCCGCCGCAATCTCGTTAGCGGTGATGTGTTCGCTGGCATCCAGCGATAGGACATCAAGGCCGCGAATAATTTCTGTGCCGTAAATATGGTTACCGTACCAGTAGGTTGACCAGAATCCGCCCGTGACGAGCTCTTCGTCATCAATGGGGCCGCGATCGAAATAGGCAATTTCCATCGGATTTGTGGAGTCCGTAAAGTCGATGACTGAAATACCACCTTGGTACCATGCCTGTACGAAAATATCGCGCCCTGGAACTGGTACGATCGACCCGTTATGCGCCACACAGTTTTCAAATTCACGCTGTGGTGCCGGCATTTTAAAGTGACTTCGGTGCTCGAGTTTGCCTTCGACGATGTCATAAATGGCATCGGCACCCCAGTTGAGTGGGTCGAATGCGCGGCATCGCGCTCGACCGCCGCCGCCCCATTCGTCAGTGAAGACGATCTTAGTGCCGTCATTATTAAACGTGGCTGAGTGCCAGTAGGCGAAGCCAGGGTCCGCGACGGCATCAATACGCTGAGGGTCCAGTGGATCAGTAATATCAAATAGAATTCCGTTGCCTGAGCACGCGCCCGCTGCAATGTTCTTGGACGGAAACACGGTGATGTCGTGGCACTGGTCTGTCGGACGCGTCTCTTGGGTCTCATCGCCGTGGTCGCCGCCACGCCATAAACCCGCTAGCGCTCCAGTTTCTTCATCTGCAAAAACGGTTGGGCTGTGCACGATCCGTGCAGAGGCCGGGTCGTCGACGGGAATCTCGATCACATCAATTCTGAAGAGCGCTGTTCTTGGGTCGCCGGGGGAGTCGTCAAAGCAGGTTTCCATTTCATCGCGGTCACGAATACTCGACGTGCCTGAGTTATAGACCACGATTTTTCCATCGTCCCCCGGACCCGAGACCACCGAGTGGGTGTGCGATCCTCGGCAGGTTTGAACAGCACCGACTTGAACGGGACTCTCTAAATCGCTGATATCGAAAATGCGCAGTCCGCGGAAGCGTTCGTCACTCACGTCCTCTGAAATTCCCTGAAGACCGCAGTCCAAGCGGCCACGGGTTTCTTGTGCTGACATGATGAGTAAGTTTCCGACAATACTCACATCTCCCTGGCCTCCGGGGCAGACAACGGAACTCAAGAGTTCAGGGATACCATTGTCCTGAAGGTCATAAACGTTGAAGCCGTGATAGCTTCCCGCGACCAGTGTATTGCCTGCAAAGGCCATGTCGGTGTTGGAGAAGCTCAGCAGTGGTGATCGCTTTCGCTTGCCGCCTTCAATAGGCGATTTCTTCTTGTCTTGTGCCTCGTCGCTCTCTTCTTTTTCAGGAGCTGCCTTCGCCAGCTCCCCCGGGTTATTCGGGTCGACAAACCCTGCAGGCTTACTGAGCGAGGCTACGAGTGTCATATTTTTGATGGCGATTCCTGCGTCCGTGAGACCCGCTTTTAAATTGGCGCGCGGGTCGTCAGAAAGGGTCACAAGTAAAGCGTTCATTCGTTCGATTTCGACCATTTGGTCGTTCTTGATGTCACCGACAAAGTCATAAAGTAACGGATCGTAGGCTGAGCCCGGCTGATCGAGTAGGTCCTTGACCATGTCGACCGCGCCTTCGTGGTGACGGATCATGAGCGAGAGGAACTGCCGATCGAAGTTGACTGACTCTGCGCCAGCAAGTTCAGTCATCTGCGCGTCACTCGCCATCCCCATGTCCATCTTATGGTGGGCACTCAGCATGTGGTGGGCGTGGGCCATCGGCGCCTCACCCCGGTCGGTTAGCCAGCTTTGCATGAAGTCAATTTCGTCACTTTGCGATGATTTTATTCGACCAGCAATGTCGACCAGTTCCGGACGATTGGTACGTACCTCCACCAGCTGCGCCATTTCGAGCGCTTGAGCGTGGTGTGGAATCATCATTTGCATGAAGTGCGTGTCAGCCGGGGAGTAGCTGGTGTCGGTGATTCGAACCGCCTCCTCAGCTGATAAGACCTGACCCGTCTCTCCGGGTGCGCCGGGCTGAACAATGGGCGCGCTTGATACGCTAGTGACGCACAGAGCACTTGCGAGTGTTAAGACGAGGGTCAATGCATTAGGTTGAAATTGAAGCATGATCAAAATTCTCCGGTCCACAGAGGTTAACTTGAGCGTTGGACAAGACTTACCAGTCCTCGCTCAAAGCGCGTTCAAAGAATGTAGCGTAATTTACGAGCCTTAACATATCTCAAAGTACGCAGTGATTGAACGCACGAAGGCATCTAATTGCGAGGTCTTAGCTGGGACTGTGCCCGCTGTGTTTAAACCGCGCAGGGCTTGCCGAGGTATCGGACATTGATCACGCCCTCAACTGCGCGAATTTGATCGAGCACCAGAGCACTCGGTGCGGTATTTAAATCAATTAGGTTATAAGCGATGTCCCCACGACTTTTGTTAAGAAGGTCAGCAACATTTAGATTTGCATCGCCCAGAACATTTAAGATGTGGCTGAGGGTTCCGGGGGCGTTACGGTTGGTGACCGTGAGCCTCGAGTCCGTGGTGCGCTCCAGTTCAATCGCGGGGAAATTAACGGCGTTTTTAATGTTGCCGTGGTCTAAAAAAGCTTTGATCTGATCTGCAGCCATAATGGCGCAATTTTCTTCAGCCTCGGCTGTACTGGCGCCAATGTGCGGCATTAAAATCGAGTCTTGTCTGTTACGCAGTAGCGGATGTGGAAAGTCGGTCACGTAGGTGCGAAGGGTGTTTGTTTCGAGCGCATTTACAACGGCCGGTGTGTCGACAATTTGCTCCCGTGCAAAATTAAGAAGACAGGCGTCTTTCTTGAAGTAAGACAAGGTATCGGCATTGATAATGCCGCGGGTACTCTCCAGCACCGGTATGTGCAACGAGACATAGTCTGACTGGGCAAAAAGCGACTGCATGTTATCCATTTTCCGAACAGAGCTG
>JABIZW010000279.1 GCA_018666295.1 Halieaceae bacterium | reverse complement strand
TCTCACAGTTTCATTAAAACGACGTTGACACGCTAATGGATACATGTCGATCCAGAGCTGACTGCGGTCCGTTCAAGTCGAGCCAGACAGGCTGTTTGTAGCGAAGCTTCATCCGCCAGTCTTGACTCAAGTTCAGGGCAACGTAAAGCGTGACGTCTACCTGTTCGCCCCCGAACGCGTTGGGATCCACGACGGGTGCAGGATAGGGGAAGCCAGGAATGGGAACGGTGAGCGAGGTGTCGCTTCCGTCAATTTTCCCTCTCGAGATGTAGTCAGTTCGCATCCCCAACTTGATTGACTCTGAGGCGGGGAACTCGATCCAGCCGCCCAAAGCGTAGGTGTTTCCTAGGGAGTAGTCTCTGTCGTTGGTGCCTGTTCTGATACGAGCGTTTGCCTCCAGCCCCCACGTCGTGTTCGCCTCATACTTCTGGTAGGACACGAGTAATGGGATGTCCCAAGTGCCCGAGCCAAGCTGCATGGTGTAAGGGAGCTGCTGATCGCCCGGAGCGCGCGGTGTGTCACCTTCCTCATCAATCGAACCTGTCGGAATGCTGAGTCCAGAACCCACTCTAAGCACGCTATTAACGGTTTGAAAAACCACCGAGTCTGCGAGTAACACCACGTCACCCACGCCGTTAGAGCTTATGTTGAACTCATCGTAACCAGGGATGATGGAAATATGATCAGTACTCTGATGGATCAGTGGCAGGTGTCCACGGAGCGTGACGGTGGACGACAGCTCATAAGCAAGTCGCAATGACTGAACTTCCTGTCTGATTTTGGTGGGTACGACCGGGTAGTTGAGTGTTGTTCGCGGCTCAGTTCCCGGCTGAAACAAAACGTCGTCGTAACTCGCCTTCGACTGGCCAATAAAATATTGGTCAAACAGAGAGCTGTCATAGCCAAGCTCAAAATTCCAGCGTTTACTGGCGGATATGTTGTCCTCTGAGCGTACTACGCGCGTCTCAAATAGGTCCTCAATTGAAAGATCGAGCAGTTCGGTGGGTACCGTTTGCGCATAAGTGAAGGATGTTGATGTAAGAACCACGACAGAGATAATCGGTAACGCAAATCGTCGTCTGTCGTTCAGTCTCGATTCAGTATTATTTTGCATGGTGAACGTTCCTTTCAGGTTAGTCAGTGTTGCGCCGCTGCTTTAATGTCTGCAATACGTGCCTGACCGTTTTTAGTGATATGGGTTTGGTGATGTAGTCATCCATGCCGCTTTCGATGGCACGTTCGACATCTCCGAGCATCGCGTGGGCAGAGAGACCGACAATCATTGTTTGGGTGTCTCCAGCACACTCACGTGCCCTGATCTTTTGAGTGGCTGTCAGTCCGTCCATGACAGGCATTGAAACGTCCATGAAGATCAAGTCGTAGGCTGTGTGCTCTGAAGCGGCAATGGCTTGAGCACCATCGTCGACCATCGTTGCGTCAACCCCCAGGTTTTTCAGGAGCTCTTTGATAATGAATTGGTTGACCTGCGAGTCTTCTGCCACCATGACCGAAATATCTGAGTCATCGACTGATGGCACAAGCAGCGGCACGTTGCGCTCGAGTGCTGGCGCAGCATCAGAAGCCAAATCGGACTGACTTGTCGTGGACGATTCAATTGGAATATCGAACCAAAACTGAGAGCCTGAAGTTTCCGAGGACTCAAAGTCCATGGTGCCGCCCATGAGTGAGGCTAATTCTTTACAGATTGATAATCCGAGTCCGGCGCCCCCATAGCGGCGTGTCAGACCTGACTCGATTTGTTGAAATCGCGCGAAGACGAGATCGAATTGATCTTTAGGTATACCAATACCGGTATCTGAGACGGTAACGCGGACCGACGGACGCACTCCAATCGTCGCTACGCCGACGATCACCTCAATACGGCCCTGGGTGGTGAACTTAAAGGCGTTGCCTATGAGGTTCGTGAGTATCTGCCGTAATCGTCCTTGGTCGGTAAAGAGTGATGTCGGTGCGGATTCATCAATCGTAAGCGTCAGCGCGATGTTTCGAGTTGTTGCTTGCTCGTAAAATAAGTCCATGACCGATTCGATACAGGGACTCAACTCAAAATCACTGGGGGAAATATTGAGTTTTCCGGACTCAATCTTGGTGAAGTCCAGGATATCGTCGATGACGTTTAACAATGCCTCGGCAGAGCGTTCCATGGAGGTGATCCAGGTGAGCTGCTTGTCATTGAGCCCTTCAAGCTTCACTAGATCGATGAGTCCTACCACGCCGTTCATGGGTGTGCGGATTTCGTGAGACATGTTCGCCAAAAAAGACGACTTGGCCCGGGTTGCCGATTCTGCGGCATCCCTCGCCAGTGTTAACTCCTCGATGAATGCCGATAATCGAGTGTCTCGGTCCGCTACACGATCCAGTAGGTTGTTGAGCGCGGCGGCTGTTTCTCCCAGTTCATCGTTACGTTTAAATTTTACACGCTCGTCAAAGGTTTCTTCCGCCGCCGAGCGCTTCATCAACTCAGATATTCGTGCCAGCGGAAGTGTCACCCGCCTATTGAGTGCTCGTGTCAGGGGCACCGAGAACATGAGCGCCAGCAACCATAGCAAAAATGCATAGGCACTGACCTGGAGTGCGGTTGTGTAAATTGGATCGAGCGTTACGGCCACCCTGACTACACCAAGGTTTTCGTTGCCGACAGTCACGAGACTACGAGCAACATAGAATGAACGAAATGAAGCGTAAGATGAGGTGCTATGTTCAGGTACCGAGCCGGTTTTAACAAAGACAGATCCTTGTTGTTCGATCACTTCGATGCCGGTTACGTCCGAAATGTTAGCCACACTCTCGAGTGTGACCCGTGCGCTTTCTTGATCGGAGAAGGCCAGGGAAGCCTGAAGGTTGTACGCCAGAATGTCAGCATAGCTATTGCCCCTGTCCTTCGCCGTTGATAAAGCGGAGAAGAGAGCGAACAGCACAAGTGACAGCAGGAAGATGCCCCCGATCAACCCTGATGTGAACGTGGTGACAAACGACAAGTACCGGTCAATACCTTCTTTGTTTTTGGCGAATATCGACATGTCAGTCTGAACTCACCAGTGTTGATAACTTAAGTAACTGACTGCTGGGTATGAGATCGACGCGTTCAAGCGACGCGGTATTGATCAGCAGGTGCAGTCTTGAGCCTCGTCGACTGATTTCGATCATTCCGCCTTCATTAGCGAAGTTCTTGGTGTCACTGACGAGTAAGTGATGGTGTTCCCGCGCGTTGAAGCTTGCGTTAGCGTTGAAAATTACGTCGCAGGAAGCGTCAGGTTCCTCTCGTAAAATAGAAACTTGCGTGCCGAGGGACGCGGAATTTGCGAGCACTTTAAGCGTTTCGAAGACCGCAGATTCTTGTTCAAAACAAAAGTGGTAGGACGTTCGACCATCTGGCCAGCGTATGAACTTTGGTAATCTAAAAAGGAATGCCGCTTTCACTTGTGCTTCATTGTAGCCAACGCTTGTATTTTGCGACTGAGCAAAGCCTGACGGTACGTTAAGTGCCAGAAGGACGAGGCTTGCGGACAGGCAGCGGCGTATCATCTACTGACAACACTCTCAGCACATTGACACCGGTTTATAGGATTTAGGCTCACGGGTTGTGTACAAGCTCGCGTGCAAAGACCGCGAGGCTGTGGGAGTAATTGGCAAAATAGTGCATGACTGGACAGTGCATAGGGTGCATTCCTACCGCGCCGGTCCAGTCCTGTCCTCCCTCTGGTGTCAGCCGTTCAAAAAATGCATCCATGCAACCAATAGGTTAGCGCCTATCTAGGCGTTTGCATATGTACTTTTGGGCCGTTTTTTTTCGGCGCTTTAGAGGTCTTCGTTACGATTGATCGAACAACAGACGATGTTGCAAACGGGGGAGATGCTTTAGCTGCCCCATTTGTCCGTCGGGGAGCCTGAAGGTCAAATTGAAAGCATGCGGATCGCTCGTCTTACCACCCGCGAAAAATGACAACTTAACCCTGACTTTGCGACGACCTATTGCGCCACCGACGGTTACACGTGGTAAGCCTGAGCGCTGACACCCTAGGGCACTCAAGGGGTGACAGCGCGTCGGGTTTAATAGACTCTTGTCGTGTGAGTTCAATAAGTCCGCGCACAGGGAGTGAGTCTTGTCTGAAACTGTTTTGATCGTAGGTGCAGGTGCGACTGC
>JABIZW010000068.1 GCA_018666295.1 Halieaceae bacterium | reverse complement strand
GTCCTCATAAATCGCTCGCCACAAATCCAGAGTCGGTAGCGGGGGGCGTGTTAAGTGGGGAACTGATAACGAGCCGGTAGCATAAACGCGCTCAGGGGAGAGCAGGGCCGTCGTGAGAGCGATTGGACCACCCCAGTCATGACCTATTGTGATGAAGCGCTCAAACCCCAAAGCGTCGCTAATGCCGATGACATCGGCGGCGAGCTCTTTCAGGGTATAGGCCTCTACTGCGTGGGGTTTATCTGATTCACCGTAGCCCCGCACATCGTAAGCCACCGCGGTATAACCCGCCTTTGCGAGAGCCGGGAGTTGGTGCCGCCAGCTGTACCAGCTCTCCGGCCAGCCGTGACAAAGAATGATCAAAGGCCCATCACCTTGCATGGCAAGCCTCAGCGTCACGCCGTTGGCTACAACGCTTCGGAATATTAGGTCAGCAAGCACGTCGTTTTTAACGGTGACGCCCAGTGATTAGACTAGGCAAACGCTTTCTCGCCCGACTGAACGGTTTGCATGATCAGCGTATTGATGGTCATTGGGCCCACGCCACCGGGCACGGGTGTGTATGCCTTGACGCGGTCGATAAGTGGGGTGAGCTCAATATCACCGACGCCACCAGGGTGGTAGCCTGCGTCCACCACAATAGCGCCATCCTTGATCCAGTCCGCACGGATGAATTCAGGGCGCCCAACAGCGCCCACGACGAGGTCTGCTTGACGAATATGCGACTCGAGGTCGCGTGTTCGAGAATGACAGATCGTCACAGTGGCGTTGGCTTGAAGCATCATCATAGACATGGGTTTGCCCAGTATGGGGCTTCTTCCGACTACGACAGCGTGGAGACCGGACAATGAGAGCTCGTAGTGCTCCAGCAGTCGCATGATTCCCTGGGGTGTGGCACAGCCGTAAGCAGACTCACCCATACTCATCCGCCCAAACCCTAGACAGGTGACACCGTCGACATCTTTCTCCAGCGCTATCATGTCAAACGCTGCGCGCTCATCAATGTGTGAGGGCACTGGGTGTTGAAGCAAAATGCCGTGCACGTCTGGATTGGCATTGAGCTGCTCGATTTGACTCAACAGCGCGTTGGTTTTTGTGCTGGCCGGTAACTCGATGGCCATTGACTCCATGCCAATACGTCGACAAGCATTAGCCTTCATACGCACGTAGGTGGCGGAGGCGGGGTCGTCCCCTACTAAAATAGTGGCTAGGACCGGTGTTCGGTTCCCTGTCTTAGCCTTTAGTGCTGCGACGCGCTCGGTAAGATTAGCCTCAGTGAGTTGTGCAACGTATTTTCCATCTAAGAGCAGTGCCGTCATGGTGTTCCCCCTAATAAGTGGTTTGATTTTTCCAGAATTTAATTCTCAGCGAAAGTCGATTACTACAATTGACCGGGAGAGCGTAAACCTTGTAGACTCGCCGCCCGCAAGACGTTGAACGTCTTTCGATATTCGGGGTGTAGCGCAGTCTGGTAGCGCGCCTGCTTTGGGAGCAGGATGTCGGGGGTTCGAATCCCTCCTCCCCGACCACTAATCTTCGACCCGGTCGCAATGGTCGAGATCGATAGGCTTAAGCCTTTCTTAGTGGTGGCTGTAGCTCACCAGGTAGAGCACCGGATTGTGACTCCGGAGGTAGTGGGTTCAAGACCCATCAGCCACCCCATTCCCCGTATTGCCATTTTACGCCGCAGCGCTGCGCGTCTTCGCACGTCCAGGTTGTGACAGAAGCACTTCAGCGTGCTCAGCGGCGATGATCTCAGGACTGATGTGCCTGGCGTGTGCGTCGGTTAAAATCGATTGTGTCCGCTCGGCAATGGCGGCGACGGCGCACTGCACAGCGTCAATACTATGACCTTGTCGACGGTGATAAACGTCGATGACACCGCCGGCGTTGATCAGATAATCAGGACAATACAAAATACCTCGCTCGTGAAGTAACAGATGGTCGGTTTCACTCAGTAATTGATTGTTGGCTGCGCCCGCAACGATCTGCGTGCTGAGCCGCGGGATAGTCGTCTCGTTTAAAATCCCACCCATGGCACAAGGGGCAAAGATATCGCAGGGATTGGTGAATATTTCTTCGTGTCCCAGTGGCGTCACCGACAGTTCATCGACGGCGCGCGCCAGTGCACTTTTATTGGTGTCGCTTGCTCGGACCTCAGCGCCTTCGGCTACGAGTAGCCGAGCGAGTTCAAACCCGACTTGGCCTATGCCTTGAATGTTTACACGCAGGCCGTTGACCGAAGGTTGATCAAAGCGTTGTAGGACTGCCTTTTTCAGACTCAAAAAGACGCCGAGTGCAGTGCTTGGTGAGGGGTCGCCACTACCCAGTTCGTGATCGAGGCCCGCCACGTAGGGGGTCGATTCTGCCATCAATGCCATATCACTGGGCGATGTTCCAGAGTCTTCAGCCGCGATATACAGACCACCGAGGTCATGAATGGCCTTTCCCATTGCGCGCATTAGACTCGCGGACTTATCGCGTTTTGAATCGCCAATAATCACTGACTTACCGCCACCCGATGCGATACCCGCCAGTGCATTTTTGTAAGTCATTCCACGTGAAAGTCGTAAAACGTCGGTCAATGCATCCGAAGCGCTGACGTAGGGCCACATGCGACACCCCCCGATGGCCGGTCCGAGCTGCGAACTGTGAACCGCGATAATTGCTTGTAAACCTGATGCCGCGTCTGTCACGAAAACAACGCGTTCATGGTTGCTGAATTCGGGATGAGTCAGTGTGTTCATTAAGACCTCGTATGAATTAGGGGGGGGTGGTTTGTGGGAGTGATCATTGTGAGCATTGCCCTTAAATCGGCGCGAACTGCGAGCCATTTTTTACGGTTACGGCTGCGAACGTGACCATAGCCTCGAAGCATGGATACGCAGCCGGCAAGTTCAGTGGCGATGTCAATCGTGTGTTGATCGACCGATACGGCGATGAGCTTGAGATCATCGAGATACCGCTGCAGGTCCTCCCGCTCTTCCTGTCGCTCGCGCAGGTGGCTGAAGGGGTCGAGGAACGATCCGCGCAAAACTTTAAGACGCGCAAGGAGCGCTAGCGGGCCTAAGATCCACGCCCCAAAACGAAATTTTCGCGGCTGACTGTTCTGACTCAAAATCTTCGATAAAACGGGTGGCGCAAAATAAAAGGTGGGTCTTGCGGTACTGGCTTTTCCGAACACCGTCCCGGCTTTTGCGCTGGATGTGAGTATTCGGGCAACCTCGTACTCGTCTTTTAATGCCATAAGTCGGTAGAGCTGTGTCGAAACTTCACGGAATAACTCAGTACTCTCGAGCGCATCCGAAACCTCGGACTCAAGCGATCGCACCTGCGACACATACGCCTGAGCGTAATCCTCTGACTGGTAATCGACGAGGCGCATCATTCGGTCTTTCACGATATCGTCCACGTCGATCAATCTCGCTGGCTCTTCGTCATGAACGAGCGCGTCTACTCGATCGCGCTGGTGTACGTACCGACGACCCCATTCGAAGGCTTGTCGGTTCATCTCTATGGCTACCCCATTGACTTCAATGGCCTTTTCAAGCGCGGGACCACTGAGAGGGAGCAGTCCCTGTTGATAGGCGATACCAACCAGGAATAAGTTAGCGCCCATCGCATCTCCGACCAGTCGAGTTGCGTAGTCGGACGCATCGACTGCGAAAAGACGTTCGTCGGGTACCGCGGACCTCACCGCTTGTGTTAGCCCGTCGGTTGAAATTTTAAAGTCTGGATTTTGAATAAACTCGCTGGTTATAGACTCATGGGTATTGAGGACGCTACTGCAGGTCATAGGGTGCAGCTTGGTCAGTGTTTCGTCGTTGGCGGCGACCACAAGGTCACAGCCAATTAACAATTGCGATTGTCGCTCTGCGACACGTACGGCGTGAATATCGGCCTGACGAGCAGCGACTTTCAAGTGACTGACCACCGCGCCAAATTTTTGTGCGAGCCCCGTCTGATTCATTGTTGCGAACCCTTTTCCCTCGATGTGTGCCGCCATCGCAAGAAGCGCTCCGACCGTGAGAACACCGGTGCCACCAACGCCTGCAATTAAGCAGGTCCAAGGCTGCGTCAGGTCGACTTGAGTCGGATCGGGCAGGGGGTCGAAGAGTGGGGAGGCGGTCTCAGGGCTCGCTGTGACCTGGAGGTTCGAGGTCGTAGTGACGCTAATGAAGCTCGGACAAAAACCATCAACGCAGCTCAGATCGGTGTTGCAGCTGTGCTGGTCGATGGCTCTTTTTGTCCCCAACTCTGTCGTGAGCGGCTTGATCGATAAGCAATTTGATTGAGTCCCGCAGTCGCCACAGCCCTCACAAAGTTCCGGGTGAATGACAATCTTTGCCGTGGGGCTTGGTAACTGTTTGCGCTTTTGACGCCGTCGCTTTTCGTTGGCGCACAGTTGTTGATAGATGATGACCGTCGTGCCGGTGTACTCACGAAAACGCCGCTGTAGTGCATCGTAGTTCTCGCGCCGAACGAGCTCTATCCCATCGGGGATCTCCTTGGTGTGCAGCTCTGCACTCACCACCGCAATGCGTGTCACGCCTTCGGCACGAATTTGTGCTATCAAATCCAGTAGGGAGAGCTCGCCGTCGACCCCTTGCCCGCCGGTCATTGCAACCGCTTCATTAAACAAAATTTTATAGGTAATGTTGACGCGACTGGCGACGGCCGCTCGAATCGCAAGGCTACCTGAGTGGAAATACGTGCCATCGCCTAAGTTTTGGAACACATGTTTTCGTTGGCTAAACGCGGCTTGTCCAATCCAAGCTGCTCCCTCACCACCCATTTGCGAGAACGTTCGTGTGTCCCTGTCAGGCATCCAAGTTGCCATGTAATGGCAGCCTATCCCGCCCATGGCCACGCTCCCTTCGGGCACTTTCGTAGACGTGTTATGAGGACAGCCTGAGCAGAAATGTGGCGTTCTCGTTGGGGTGTCGTCGGAAGTCAAAAGACCCGCACTCGATAGTGCGCAAGGACGTCGAGGTGGTGCGAGACCGAGGGCAGTCAGTCGATCGGCGATCGCGTTGGCAACTTGGTCTGGGTTTAACTCGCCACTGTTCGGCAGGAGTGACTCACCTTCATCGTCAAATTCGCCAAAAATTCGCGGGCGAGCTGCCCCCGCCAGGTTATACAACTGGGAGGTGAGTTGGTCCTCGATCACGGACCGCTTTTCCTCGACCACCAGCACCTCACTGACACCAGCGGTGAAGACCTGAACGATTTCAGGGTCTAGCGGCCACGGCATGCCGACTTTGAGTACGCGAATACCGAGCCTTGACGCTGTCGATGCATCAATAGCCAAGAGGCTGAGCGCTTCCATAACGTCTAAGTAGGCTTTGCCGGAGGTTATAATTCCGAGCATTGGTTTAGGGGTGTCGATGACAATCCGATTGAGGCCGTTGATGCTTGCAAACAGTCTTGCTGCATAAATTTTATAGCGATTAAGCCGCTTCTCTTGATCGAGCGGTGTGTCGGGCCATCGCGCGTTCATGCCGTCGGGAGAGAGCGACTGTGGCGGTGGGAGGCGAATGGGATATCGGGCTTGATCGATCTCAACGCCCATGGCCGAGTCCATGTTGTCGGTAATGGCTTTCAAGGCCACCCAGCATCCGGTAAACCGCGACATTGCCCAGCCATAAATGCCAAAGTCGAGAACCTCTTGCACGTTGCTCGGTGCAAGTACAGGAACTGAGGCGCCCATGAACATATGCTCTGATTGATGCGGCAGTGTCGAGGATTTACAGGCATGATCGTCGCCTGCGATGGCTAAAACGCCGCCGTATTGAGAGGTTCCAAAGGCATTGGCATGCTTGATTGCATCCATGCTTCGATCGACGCCAGGACCCTTGCCGTACCACATGCCAAAGACACCATCGAATTCTGAATCTGAGACAATGCCGAGTTGCTGTGACCCCCAAACCGCAGTTGCCGCGAGCTCTTCGTTAATGCCAGGCTGAAATTGCACGTTGTGGTGCTCAAGCGTCGTATTAGCGCGCCAGAGCGCTTGGTCCAGCCCACCCAGTGGGCTGCCCCGATAGCCTGAAATAAATCCTGCAGTATTAAGACCCGCACGTAAGTCCAGCTCGTGCTGGAGCACGGGAAGACGCGCGAGTGCGTCGATGCCCGTCATAAACGCGACCGTGGGTCCAGGTGCGAACTTTTCATCAAGGGCTGCGTGTCGAAGGGGTGGCGGTGTGACTTGCGTCATGTAATCACCTCAATGGCTCTCTAAATTCCTTATTTCAATGGAAATATTGATCCATTTAGAAAGAATATTTTCTTCTTTTTTCCTGAAATAACGCATATAAGTGACTAAATATTATTTATTTTTACGTTTTTAGGGATCTTTTATGCAGAAAAAATGGGGTACTCAAGATGTGGCGATAATGAGTGCGTTACAACACGACGCCAGTCTTTCTACTGGCGCGCTGGCGGAACGCCTCAACAGTTCTCAGTCGCCAATATGGCGTCGCATCAATCGCTTGGAAGAGGACGGTGTGGTTCAGCGGCGGGTCGCACTGCTTGACCGCGCGGCGCTCGGCATGGAGATTGTGGTCTTTGCCACGGTAAACCTCACTCAAACGGGCAGGAAAAACCTGTTAGCGTTTGAGAATGAGGTTGAGGCATATCCTGAAGTCGTCGAGTGCTACACGATGGCGGGCATTTGGGACTATGTACTGAAGATTATTTGTAAAGACGTCCGGCACTACGAAGACTTCATCCGCAACACGCTGTTGAGCGGCGACTTAGTGCGCGAGATGCACTCGCACATTGCGGTGACCGAGATTAAAAACACGACAGAGCTGCCACTTTCGACGCAGCTCAAATAGCTCACTGATTAGGCATTGCGATCTTTACCGGACGCTTCGCGCCCTTGCCATAAAGGTTGACCTTCAGACTCGAGATGGCGTGAACCAGAATGATAGGCTCAATTTTTTGTTTGCCCGTCCAGTGAATATTTGGGAATCGCTCTAGGATGCGTTCATAGGCCATTCGTAATTGCATCTGCGCGATTCGGTTGCCGAGACAACGGTGAACGCCATGGCCGAAGGCGACGTGTTTTTCAACATTTTTACGCGTCAGATCGAAAACGTCGGGGTTAGGAAAAACAGCGGGGTCTCTGTTGGCTGCGCCATACCACATGATCACCTTTTCGTTCTCAGCAATCCGCTGACCTGCTATCTCTGTGTCCTCTGTCGCTGTCCGTCGCATGTGCATCACTGGGGACGTCATTCGCAAGGCCTCGTGTGACATTCGATCGATTAAGCTGGGGTCATCAACGACCATCTGACGTTGAGATTGGAACTCAGTCATTAATCGAATGGTGCCTGAAAGCGAGTTTCGTGTCGTATCGTTACCGGCAAAAATAATGAGTAGCCAGGACCCATCGAGGTAGTTTTGTGAGAGCGGCTTGTCGTCAAGCGTGGCGTTTGCGATTACGGTTAAAAGGTCATTGCGTGGATTTTTAATGCGGTCCGCCATGACGCGTTCACCGTAGTTGAACATGTCTTCGAGCATCTGATTGAAACGGAATAGAAACATCGGTTCCGCCATGAACATGCGAAATGGATGGGTTAAAAATTGCGGTGCAAGCTCGAGGTAATGCATCCATTTGATAATATTGGGTCGGTCCTCCTCGTCGACCCCCAGCATTTCACAGAGCGTATACATGGGCAGCTCGGTGGAAAACATTTTGGCAAAATCGACCTCAGGCCCCGCACGTTCCATATTATCCAGCAGGTCATCTATTTTCTTGCCGACGCGCTCTTTCAATGTCTCAACGTATTTTGGGAAGAAAAATTCCGATTGCTGAAGCCGCAGATCTCTATGGACGTCTGCGTCGAGGTTGATCAACGAGTTGTGCGCTGCGTGCATCAACCGATCGGCCTT
>JABIZW010000173.1 GCA_018666295.1 Halieaceae bacterium | reverse complement strand
TTCCATCCCACCGAGGAAGGGTCGAGCCAAGACGAGTGCAATGACCATTGCCGCAAGGGCCACTCCGCGTCCCACCATGACGTAATGCGACTCATCACGTGCTTCACCCACGTACTGCCGATAAATATCCATGGTAAAGATGGTCGAGATCGAGTTCATCATTGATGCAAGCGATGAGACTATTGCGGCAATTAGTGCGGCAAAAACCAGTCCTCGAAGCCCGGCAGGCGCCAGCTTCATCAACTCACCGTAAGTCCGGTCCGGCTGACTATTGAGCACATTCGCCGCTAGCGCTGCGTCCTGCGCTAGCACCAGCGCGGCAATACCTGGAACCACGACAATCAAAGGGATGAGCAGTTTCAGAAATGCGGCAAATGCCAAGCCCTTTTGTGCTTCAGCAAGACTCTCCGCACCCAAGGCTCGCTGGATAATGTATTGGTTGAACCCCCAGTATGAAAAATGCAGCACCCACAGGCCACCCAGCAAGGTCCAAATGCCGGGCAGATCGCGATAATTCGGATGTGCCTCGTCTAAGATCATTTTAAAATGCCCGGGAACTTCCGCGCCCAAGCGCGTCAAACCGGCCAGAGCGCCCTGCCCGGAGCTCACCGCATCCAGCGCAAGCCACGTAATGGCAAAACCACCCAGAATCAATATCACAACCTGAATAATGTCAGTCAGCGCAACCGCCTTTAAACCGCCGTTCAGCGAGTACAGCACTGCAAATGCGGCCAGACTGATCATGGCCGTCATGACGTTCAAGCCCGTCAGGCTCTCTATAGCGAGACCACCCAGCCAAAGGACCGCCGTTAAGTTGACCGCCGTGTAAAGCACAATCCAGTAAAACGACATGAGCGACTTAACACCGGTGCCGTAGCGCGTCTGCAGAAACTGCGGCATGGTGTAAATTTCGCGCTTGAGAAAAATCGGGAGGAAATATTTAGCCACGATCAGCAATACGATAGCGGCTTGCCACTCATAAGCGGCAATGGCAAGACCGACTACATAACCTTGCCCCGACTGACCAATAATCTGCTCGGCTGAAATATTGGCGGCAATCAGAGACGCACCAATCGCCCACCAAGGGAGCGTCCTTCCCGCGAGGAAGTAATCCTCTGTCGTTTTTGCTTTGCCCGTATCTCGCGAGACCCATTGCGCCAAGCTAAAGAGTCCAACGGCGTAAATGGCCACAATCACGATATCAATAGTTGTCATGTATCCATCCTTTTATTGTTTTTTTTTCGTCGCCTTAGTTCAGCAACGCTGTGTCATTGACCAAGTCAGCACACGACACAATAGAGCGAATCGCGGGTGCCGTCGCCAGTTTGATTTCAGTAATATCCACCGTTAAGTCACCCGCGGTCGCCATTACAAAGGCCGTATTGACCTGCTCAAGTGACAGTCCAGCATCGGCAAAGCACGCGGTCGGGATCGCCTTTCGTGTCCATTCGCCCAACGGTGCATCGAGCAGTACTTTCGTAAAAGTCACCTCGCCAGAACACGGGTATTTGCAATCCATACGAAGTGTCGTGGTCGCCGTCGGCTGCTCCACGACTCGGAATTCGACCACCAACGCACCTCCGGCCTCGTTAAGATCGGTTAAATCAGTGGGGTACTCTGACTGCATATAAATCAGTGAAAGATCTCCACCCGATTCGGCAAAGGTGAAGCGCCGACTGTCTTCCTGCACCACTCGGTCAACTGCTCTGACTACAACACTGCCGCTAGAGGACTGGGCAATGCTCGATGTCACTTCAACAGTCCAGTCGCTTTTGTCGCCGGTAAACAGCTTCCAAGACCCACGAGGCCCGCCTTTAAAGACCTCTTGGTCCAAACTGTTGTCAGCACCGATAAGTTCTTCTGAGAGTGCAGACCACAATGGCGCCTGCGTTACTGACAAACCATAGCCAATCGGAAATGCGAACTCGTCAACCGGCATATCACGATCTGCAGCATTGACGTCCAGCGCAGGCCACGGCATCGGCAGCGTACCCACAAAGTCAAACTGCACTGCATCGTTGGCGTCTCTGAGCAACACGTCAGCAATACCCTCACCCTCTGTGCCTGGCAACCACGAAACCACAAACGCATCACTCTGATTGAGCAGGTCGTTTATCCACATGGGACGACCCGTCAGAAACACAGCGACGACCGGAATGCCTTTTTCGACCAGCGCGTTAATGAGTTTACGTTCACCGCGCTTGTCATACCAAGCAACCGTGTATGCGTCTCCCTGCATCTCAGCATAGGGGG
>JABIZW010000071.1 GCA_018666295.1 Halieaceae bacterium | reverse complement strand
GCGTGCTGGGTCGGTGTGCGTAAGGCCATTGCAATGTCACTCGTGACTTGATCGCCCGCAATGGGAATAACCCCTGTGTGCCGAATAGACCCTTCGGTGAAGATGGCAATGTCTGACGTCCCGCCGCCAATATCCACCATGCACACACCGAGGTCTCGTTCGTCATCGGTAATCACCGAGTAACTCGATGCCAACTGCTCTAGGACAATGGCGTCCACCTCCAAACCACACCGCTGAACACATTTTTCAATGTTTTGTGCGGCCGTTTCGGCGCAAGTGACCAGGTGTACCTTGGCTTCGAGACGAACACCGGACATACCCAGTGGCTCTTTAATGCCGCCTTGATTGTCGATCACGAACTCTTGTGGGAGCACGTGGAGAATTTTCTGGTCCGCAGGTATCGCAACTGCTTGCGCCGCATCGATCACTCGCCCGATATCGGCGCGTTCTACTTCACGGTCTTTAATCGCGACAATACCGTGAGAGTTCATCGATCGAATATGATTGCCGGCAATACCGACATACACCGAGTGAATCTGACAACCCGCCATCAGCTCGGCTTCTTCCACCGCCCGTTGAATGGCATTAACGGTCGACTCAATGTTGACGACAACGCCCTTTTTCAACCCCTTGGACGGGTGAGACCCAATGCCAACGATATCAATCGTCCCATCAGCATCAACTTCACCGACCACAGCAACCACCTTGGACGTCCCTATATCCAGTCCAACGATCATTCGTTTCTCTTCATTCGCTGTCATTACCGACCTCCTCGCTCTTGGGCTACTGTGGTCACTGCAAATTGCTTTTGCTGGCGCAGAACCGCTGCTCCGCGCTCGTACCGAAAATCTATTCGCGTAATCGAATTCTCTTGCGCCTCACGACCGAGCAACACAGCAAAGCGGCGGACACGCTGTGCGAATTCCTTGTCGCCAAATTGCACGCTCGTGCCGTCGGTGAGCTCGGCCGATATTTGTCCCAACCGATCTTCCTTGAGAACCGAGACACCCAAACCGTGGGGGGTAAGGAGCATCTGAAATAACTTAAACTGTTCGATGAGCACGACCGGTGCACTGTGCTCGCTCCACAGTTGAGGTAGCTCGGCGTACCGATCGAACGGCGCTCCATCAAAGACAATACCGTGCGGATTGATGTAGGCTGCCTCGCCCCAACGGGCGATAGGCTGCTCTTCGGTGACGTGTACGTGTACCGTGCCAGGCCACTCTCGGCGCACCTTGGCCTCAAACACCCAAGGCAGTGCCTCAAGGTCAGACCGAATTCCAGCGAGATCCGTCAGCAGGAAGCCTTCGCTCACGTGCGGTCCAATAACCGCTTCCACCGTTGCGCGCGACACGTGTTGCATATCCCCCAAGATCGCAATTTCTTGCACTGGCATATCGGTAGCGCGCTGTGTCAACAGCCCCACAACCGCCGCGATGACAATAAAACTCACGGCAGTGATGACGCGCTTAACACTGCGCAGAAAGCGCTCCCAGCGAGTACCGACTGCACCGTTGGACTGTCGGGTAAGTTCACGCGGCATAACGCAACTCCCAAGACCCCAAATAAATTTCATCGAGTAGATCAATAAACCGGAGCTCTGCGGCCTCTGCGGCTTTGGGAACAAGGCTGTGCTCTGTCATACCAGGCACCGTATTGACCTCAAGTAACTGCCAACCGTCTGCACCCCGAATCATGTCGACACGCCCCCACACTTCAGCGCCCGACGCGACAAATGCCGCGTAGGCCAGCGCCTGCAATGCTTGTGTCTCGTTCACGCTCAACGGCGCTGGGCACTCGAAGCGTGTCGTTCCCGACACATACTTCGCGTTGTAGTCGTAAAAATCAGACTCAGGCGTAATCTTGATCGGCGGTAGCGATCGCCCACGAAGGATCGCAACGGTGTACTCCTCGCCACTGACAAACTGTTCCGCCATGACAGGAACGCCCGACTTTTGCGCATTAATAAGGGCCACGCGCAGTGACTCCGCATCGCTCGCCGCGGCCATACCGACCGAGGAACCCTCTGAAATCGGCTTTACAAACACCGAATTCAGACGCGCAATTACAGCTGCCAAATCACTGTGCTCATCGATAATTTCGAAGGCCGGTGTAGGCAGATCAAGACTTTTCCAGACCTGCTTGGTCTTTACCTTGTCCATGCTCAGTGCGCTGCCAAGTACCCCTGAACCTGAGTAAGCGACACCCAGTGTTTCGAGAAGCCCTTGAACGCGACCATCCTCTCCACCCGCGCCGTGAAGTAAATTAAAAACGAAGGTGTCCGACGGTAGATCTTGATGCCAGTTTGGGACTGCCGTATCGATGCGGGTGACCTGCACCCCTTCAAGCGTGAGCGCATTCGCCACCGCAGCGCCGCTTTTCAGAGAGACCTCACGCTCTGCTGAGGTCCCGCCCATCAGAACGGTGACATGCTTTCCCTGCAGATCGGGACTCATGACAGCGCCTCCAGAGACGTCGCTTCAGAGAGCAAACGCGCCAAGCGGCCAATATTGCCAGCGCCTTGCATCACGAGGACATCGTCATCCGTGAGTAGCTTGATCAATCGACTCGGTAACTGACCGTTGTCGCTCAACAGGACGGGATCGATAAAGCCCATCTGGCGAATGCTTCGAGCAAGTGCTCGACTGTCCGCACCGACAATGGCTTCCTCGCCCGCCGCGTAAACGTCGAGGAGTACAAGCGCGTCTACTGTCGACAGCACATCGACAAACTCGTCGTAACAGTCCCGCGTTCTGCTGTATCGATGCGGCTGGAAGACCATAACGAGTCGCCTGTCAGGATACGCTTCTCGCGCCGCAAGAATCGTGGCTTTAAGTTCCGTGGGATGATGGCCGTAGTCGTCGACTAACAGCGCGTCGCCGCCCTGCCACCGAATATCACCCAACACCGAGAAGCGACGTCCAACACCTTCAAAAGACTTGAGGCCACGCGTAAGTGCGTCATCGCTAACACCCAACTCAGAGCAAACGGCAACGGCCGCGGCCGCATTGAGGGCGTTATGAACGCCAGGCATGGGTAGCATCAATGCCAAGGCGTCACCCATTGCCTTGCGGTGCAGCGTGAATTGGCTTTGGGTTCCCGAAAACCGGAGTGCTTCTAGGCGGTAGTCCGCATCGTCAGAGAAACCATAGGTGACGACCTGTCGCGTGATACTGGGCAGCAACTCACGCACACCGGGATCGTCAAGACACACCAGCGCAACACCGTAAAACGGCAGGTTATGTAGAAATTCGACAAAGGCCTGCTTATAAGCGCGAACGTCACCCTCGTAATGCTCCATGTGATCGGGCTCGACATTCGTGATCACCGACATCATGGGCAACAAGTGTAAAAAAGACGCGTCACTCTCGTCGGCCTCGACCACCAAATACTCACTCGCGCCCAGCTGTGCATTGGTGCCCAAATTATTGAGCACCCCACCAATGACGAAGGTCGGATCCAGACCCGCCTCAGCCATTAGTGACGCAATAAGACTGGTCGTCGTGGTTTTACCGTGGGTCCCTGCAACAGCGACACTGAATCGATAGCGCATCAGTTCCGCTAGCATTTCTGCCCGGGGTACGATGGGGATTCGCAACTCTCTGGCCGCCTTAACCTCCGGATTAGACTGATTAATCGCGGAGGACACGACCAAGACATCAGCACCCTCAACATGAGAGGCTTTGTGGCCTATGGCAACCGAAATGCCCAAACCTCTGAGTCGATCAATGGATGAATTCTCAGCGATGTCGGAGCCCGATACCTGATAGTTCAAGCCGGCAAGCACTTCCGCAATACCGCTCATGCCAGAGCCACCAATGCCTACAAAGTGAATGCGCTGAATCCGACGCATCATGGGTTCACGTGTTAGAACAGCCTCAGCCACACGCCACCTCCTGTGCGACCGAAACAACGTCCTGAGTCGCGTTCGGTTTGGACCACGCTCGCGCACATTCTGACATGGTGCTCAGGCGTGCTGCGTCGTTGATAATGTCGTTAATAAACTGAGCCAGTGTCGTATCGCCAAGCGAGGACTGCGGCAGAATATGCGCACCACCAGCCTCACACAGTACTTCAGCATTTTTCATCTGATGGTTGTCGATTGCCTGTGGCAGCGGGACCAAAAGACTGGGTGTTCCAGTAACAGCAAGCTCGCTAACCGTCAGAGCGCCTGCACGACAAATCGCAAGATCCGCCCACGCATACAATGACGCCATGTCCTCGACAAAGGGCATTACGTCGATATTGCGCACTTCGACTGAGGCCCAAGCGTCTTGAGTGACGTCCAAATGCAGTGCGCCGCATTGATGTTTTACGTCAAGCGCCGCCAGCACTTCTGTCGGGAGTGCAGCAAACGCATCGGGACACCCCTTGTTCAGGGCCAGCGCACCCTGACTTCCACCCAAAATGGCGATACGCAATGGGCGCTCCGAAGAAAACATCGACGGTGGATAGGTTTTTTGAGGTTGCTGACACAGCTCTGCTCGGAGGGGGTTCCCGGTTACCAAGGCGTTCGCAGACAACGCAAAGGCCCCCTCAAACCCGGCCATAACACGGCAAGCGCCTCGAGCAAGCAATCGATTAGTGGTCCCAGCAACTGCATTTTGCTCATGAATAAGCACAGGAATGCGCAGCATTGTGGCCACAGCACCGGCAGGTCCTGCCGCATAACCACCGAAACCAATCACTAAAGTCGGTCGATGTCGCAGTAAGAGTCGCAGCGCCTGAAGGCAAGCAAAGACAAGAGAAAAGACGCCCTTTAGCCGTGAAATAATGCCCTTCCCACGCAAACCCAAGGTGGTGAGTGTGTGCAGTGTCATGCCACTCACGGGTACGACGCGAGCCTCAAGTCCGCGGGCTGTTCCTATCCAGGAAACTCGCCAGCCCGCTTCGCGCAGCGCACTCGCAACCGCAAGGCCCGGGTAGACGTGTCCACCGGTGCCACCCGCCATGATCATAGCGCTGTGCGTCGACGAGCTCATGGCAACCTTCTCCTCGCCTGAACTTTAGTCGTCGCTGCAACCTGACTGCGCTCTAACTTCAGCAAGAGACCCACCGTGATACAGCTCATCATCAAGCTGTTACCACCGTAGCTAATAAAGGGGAGCGTTAGCCCTTTGGTTGGGAGCAGCCCCGAGCTCACGCCCATGTTGACGAAGGCTTGACCGGCGAACACGAGCGCGAAACCAAAACAGCAATACGCCTCGAATTCGCGACTCTCAAGGAGAAAGCGATACCCCATAAACACAATACGACCGACAAACACGGCAAACAGGATGATCACAGCCACAGCGCCTACGAGCCCTGTTTCTTCAGCCCAAATTGAAAAGACAAAGTCGGTGTGGGCCTCAGGCAAGTAAAAGAGCTT
>JABIZW010000236.1 GCA_018666295.1 Halieaceae bacterium | reverse complement strand
GCGCCAAATGTTGCCCAAACCCACCGCAAAACCAACAGAGGCCATAATGAAGGCAAAACGACTGGACCATACGGGTGTTCCTGCTGCCATGGTTTATTGCTCCGCTAAGTAGTTTGCGGCTTTTCGCGCCGCATTAAGTTTAACTGGAAACTCGGGGGCGAGCGTTGACGCTGCGTCGCGCTGGCTTGAGAACCAAACCATCACTGTATCGGTCTTACGGTTAATGTAGATGACCTGACCGTGAATGCCCACGGCACAAAATTCTTCGGCCTCGTCGTCGAGTATCCACCACATGTCCTGGTAAGCAACCCAGTCTGCCTTAGAGTAATTGGAGTTGATATTCATCGCGTGTCGATCGCTGTCTTTGACGTCAACCATATGCTCTAGCCATTCTTTAGGAAGCACCCGCTCTCCGCCAAAGACACCTTTATCACGGATGAGCATGCCAAAGCGCGCACTGTCACGAGCGGTCGCGTTATAGCCCCCTGTCGCCACGGGCATGTAGGCCCGGTCCACCGCAATATAGGCGTCATGCTCCGCCCCAATTTTCGACCAAACCGCATCACGAATCACGTCATTGAGCGGCTTTTTCATCAGTCGTGACACGAGCCAACCGAGGACATCCGCGTTCGCCGAGTTGTAGTCAAATCGCTGCCCCGGCGGTGTTTGCAAGTCTGGCTTTACGAAGTGACTCAAAAAGTCATAAACCCCGTAAATCTCCGACTGTCCCGGTTGCAGATCAGCAGCGCCTGGAAGATAACCCATGTTTAATGCGGGCGCGTAGTAGAGGAAAAAATCGCTCTGCGGATCAACATAATTTTCGTCAAACGCGAGTCCCGTTGCGTGATCTAAGACGTGTTGTACGGTCACCCGATCAAAGGCACTGCCTTTCAATTCGGGTATGTAATCAGAAGGGCTTTTTGTGAGCTCAAGCTGGCCACTCTCGACAAGCACACCGGCAATGCTGCTGACCAACGACTTGGTCATGGAGTACCAAATATGCTGTCGATGCGCGTCCATCCCATTCCAATAGGACTCGAGTACCAGGGTGTCTCCCTGAACAACGACCAGTGCGTCCGCCGCATTCGCACCGAAAACCTCAGCCACTGACTGCCCACCGATGCGAAGTTCACTGAGACGCGACTCATCGCGCGCAAAGTGATGAACCTCACCGCCACGAGGCACCATGACCGTATTATTGGGCGCCCCAAAATTTTGAAAAGACCACTGACTAAACGGCCAATCGCGGTGGTTCTTTTTTGTGACTTGTGCGTCCGCGGTGGGAGGAAATTCGTTCATCACCTGTTGGGGATCTTGAGCTGTTGTCGACATAGCACCTCCTACTGAGACGAGGACAACAAGCAATCGCCAAAACTTCATAGGCATCTCACTTTGTTATTGTTGTTCAGAAAGGCCCCAGAGCCCTCGTAGTTTTAGAGTGTACCGCTTAACTCGATTCGGTAGCCACTGCCGACTGGAACCGCCAAAAGAGCAATCGCCTGTTGAAACGCTTCGTTGCGCGCCGCCGGGCCCGAGAGATCAGCGGCGAGCGTGTAGCGCCCCTGCGCTATCGCAAACTGACCGTTGACCTCCAGTGCCCCTTTTCGCGTTGAGATACGGCCTTGGACACCTTGGTCTGTCGTATCAATATCAATCACGTAGGTCCCAAGCGAGACATCTCCACCGACCGCACGCCACGCCGCATTCTCCCAAACAATGCGGCCATTCGCCTCGAGCAGCATGCCGGTCGAGTCGACCGCCAGATGGTCCATGTCCGCAGTAAAACGACCCGCAACATAAAGCGGAATCAAGTTGCGCACCCAGCCCACATCAAGGCTCAGCATGACCTCGTTTAGGTGTGTCGTACCGCCCAATCCAAAATCCAGCGCAAGATCTGCTCGCTGATCGCCCCAGCGACTCTCGAGCGTCAAGACGTCACCCCACAAAAGACCCCGAGGACTGAGCACCCAGTTAACACGTCCTAAGGCAAACACCTGTCCGCGCTGACTGACGTCCATGTGCGAGGCTGACCCGCGCCACAGTGAACCGGTAAAACCTGAGGCAGTGACCGTCGAGGGCAGAAGACCACTGACGACCGAAGCAGGGACGCGGGCTACGAGCAACACGAGCATGACAGTGCCCGTCAGTACAAGTATCGTCACTCGACCCACAGCTACTGGCCTCGAACTCTTAATGTTGCGTTAACACCGCCCGAACGACCCGCGTCGCTGAGCGAAGCATCGACAATACGCAGACCCTCGTTGCCCTCTACAGTCTCAAGCCACTGAAGTAATTCATCGAAGTCAACACCCTCAAAACGCACTTGCACCTCACCGCGACTGTTGGGCTGCAAGCGCTTTACGACCAATCCTGCATTTTGTGCGGCGGCACTGAGCGTCGATGATAGGTTTTGACTCGCGCCCGTGTCGCCACTCTCTCTCAGGCTCAACAGCTGGCTGACCTTGGTTTCAACGCGCGACAATTGGGCGCTCGCCGCATCATTATTACTCGCCATTTGACGACGCGCTTCGCCTGCTGGCGACAACGCAAACTGAAACAATATAAACAGGAGCAGAAACCCGCTCAGGAGCATTAGTGCCATTTGATCCCGGGGAGACTGTGCTGCAAACCATGCGCGCATTAGGACACCTCCACTCTTAATCGAGCGCGAACTTCATCGCCCCTCGCACTGGATGTTTCAAGGGTCGCCTTGAGCCCTTTCCCTTCAAGGGTTTGTCGAATTTCCTCAACCGCTGAAAAATTTTCAGCGGTAAGGTTCAGGCGAAGCTGCCCCGCGCTGTAATTGATCGATGTGACTCGTCCGTTGTTCGAGATCGTTGCTGTTACAACGTCGACAAGACGTGGTGTAAATGCAGAAAGACCCTCTTCGCCAGTAAATTCTGCAATCTGTCGGTCTAATTGCTTCTCGACATCAACCACAGCACCACGTGGATTCGCTCGGCGATAGGTTTGTTGAATCGCTGAGCGCAGCTCAAGATTGTGTGACTTCAATTTTTGTAATTGCCCAAGATCGGCAACCAACTGCAAGGTGATGGCCACACAGGCCGCCACTGCAACGCTCCTCCAAAGACCCCACCACTTGTGGAGCGGTAACGCGGGCGCAAACGCCCCTTGACGCAAATTAAGGACTGGACGCGTATCAGCGAGCAGAAGAAGTGCTCCCCATCCCCCTTGGC
>JABIZW010000072.1 GCA_018666295.1 Halieaceae bacterium | reverse complement strand
TTAGGCCTTCACTGAGTTCCGCGGAACAGGGGAACAGCGATGCGGTATGTGAATCCCCCCCCATGCCGAGGATCACAACATCAAATCGTCCGGTATTACCCAACTGCTGGTTAATCCGTGCGAGTTCAGTTTCAGGGTCAATACTGGCTGCGCCAAAATTAATCCAGTTCGCGGCCTGTGCGTTATTTCTCAGTAATAGTGACTTGACGAGGCGGGCATTGCTGTCTTCGTGGTCCTCCGCAACCCACCGTTCATCTGCTAAGAGCACCGTCACCTTGGCCCAATCTATGGGCGTTGAGGACAACGCCTTGAACAGCCCTTTAGGTGTGCTTCCTCCCGAAACAACGAGTGTCGCGGTGCCACGTGTCTCAATACCTGATTCAAGTTGAGCCACAATGGCGTTTGCTAGGTCTTGATCAAGCGCCTCACGCGTTTCAAAGACAAGACGATCAGGCATGCCAGCTCCGGAAATCTTTTTCGATGAGGACTTCCGCTTTTGCAGGCCCCCATGAACCCGCCTGATAAGGGAGTGCTGGCACCGCTTGGTCCTCACACGCTGCAATGAGGCCATCGCACCAGCGCCAACTTTCCTCAATTTCGTCCCTGCCCACAAACAGCGATTGATCACCTTGAATGGCGTCCAGGAACAGTCGCTCGTACGCATCGGGTATTCGATCTAAATCGCTGCCCTCACGAAAGTCGAGGTCGAGCAGGTGTGACTGCATTGACATACGCTGCTTCAGGCTCTGCTTTTTAGACACCATACTGAGTTCAATGCCTTCATTAGGCTCTAAGCGAATCACGAGCTTATTAGGAGTCGTCGTCCCTTCGCCAAAAATATTATGCGGCAGATTTTTGTACTGAATAACGATTTCAGTCACTTTTTCAGGGAGTCGCTTGCCGGTTCGTAAGTAAAAGGGAACGCCCGACCAACGCCAGTTATCAATGTGGGCCTTGATGGCGACGAAGGTCTCGGTATTGCTGCTGTTCATTTCGCAGCCGTCCTCGTCAAGGTATCCAGGTACAGCAGTGCCGCGAACCCAGCCGTTAATGTACTGACCACGAACGACTTTCTCGTTCACTGATTGTGAGTCAATGCGTCTCAGAGCCCTTACAATCTTCACTTTTTCATCACGGATACTCTCTGCACTGAGCGAATTTGGCGGCTCCATCGCGACCAAACACATCAATTGCATAAGGTGGTTTTGAACCATGTCGCGGAGCTGACCCACCTTGTCGTAGTAGGACCATCGGCCTTCAATGCCGACCATCTCACCCACCGTAATTTGGACATGATCAATGCAGGTATTATCCCACTGACTGTTTATGAAGCTGTTTGCAAATCGCAGCACCAACAAGTTTTGAACCGTTTCCTTGCCAAGGTAGTGATCGATTCGGTAAATGGATTTTTCGTCAAAGTATTTGGCAAGTGTTTCATTCACTTTGATCGATGAGGCGAGATTCTCGCCAATAGGTTTTTCGACGACAATCCGACAATCGCCCGATAGGCAGTGGGTGTCGCTGAGGTGCTCACAGATGGGTGCAAACAATGACGGTGGCGTTGCAAAGTAAAAGAGACTGGTTCGATCATCATCGAGCCATGTTCTTAATCCACCGTACTGCTCTGGCTCTGAAAAATTAACTGACACATAACTAAAGCGTGTAATAAAGCTTCCCCACTCCTCGTCACTCGGCGCGTCATCTCCCATGTACGAAGACATTTTTTCCTTAAGTACAGGGAGGAACTCGTCGAGTGTTTGTTGGGTCCGCGCGACTGCGGCGATGCGTAAGTCCGCTTCCAATAAATTGAGGCGCTCGAGTTGGAAAAGTGCAGGGAACAGCTTTCTTGCCGAAAGGTCGCCCGACGCACCAAATATAATAAGATCAATAGCCGCCATTAATAGGGTCTCCCAGCTATGCGTGCAGTTGGGACGCGTTGCGCGCAAGTTGCGCAATCTCGTCCCATCGCTCGTTACGAATGGCGTCCGCAGGGGTTAGCCACGAGCCGCCTACGGCGCGCACGTTTGAAAGTGCCAAATAACTGTGCGCGTTAGTTAAATCAATGCCACCGGTCGGTACAAAGCATAGATCCGAAAAAGGGCCTGAAAATGCCTTAATCGCCGGTGCGCCACCCGATGTACTGGCCGGGAAAAATTTTAATGTTGTAAAGCCTGCTTCTCGCGCGGCCATAATCTCAGTGGCAGTTACTGCGCCAGGTAATAACGGGATGTTGGTGAGAAGAGATCGCTCAAACAATAGGGCCGACTGACCCGGAGAAACCACAAACTTTGCGCCGGCTTCAACGACCGCGTCGAATTGCTCGGCATTACAGACCGTGCCCGCGCCGACGTGGGCGCCGGGGACCTCGTTACTGATCATCTGGATCGCCTCGATCGCACAGGCGGTCCGCAGAGTGATTTCAAGATTACAGATACCCCCTGACACTAAGGCCTGCGCAAGAGGGACCGCGTGCTCTAAGGACTCGATCGCAATGACAGGGACAACGGGTGCTGTGTCTAAAAAGTCGTAAGACGGTGTGCTCATTTAGTGTTGGTCTCCAAGGTACAACGCTGCGCCAAGTAACCCAGGGTCCTCATGGGTAATGACGAAGGTGCCAATGTTTGTGTTGTAGTCCGCAAAGCGGCCTTTGGCTAAGAAACGTGCGCGAAAGTCGCTGCGTCGCAAGAGATCGATGTACTGCGGAGCGATGCCACCCGCGATGAAAACACCGCCCATCGCACCTGTCGTCAGCGCAAGATTGCCAGCTGAAGAGCCCAGCACGGCAAAAAACATGGCCATGGCTTCGGCCGCAAGTGGATTGTCACGCTGTGCTGCAATGCCAATATCTGTCGGAGAGCTGAACTCCACCGGTTGTCCGCGGATCTCTGTCAATGCTTGATAGATGTTGACGATGCCTGCGCCGCAAAGAAGCCGCTCGATAGACACTCGACCAAACCGGGCCCTGAGTCGCCTCAAAACATCAAATTCCATATCGGTAATGGGCGCAAAGTCGACATGGCCGCCTTCGCCTTGCAGAACAACAGGCTGTCGCATCGTATCGAATACAACGGTGGCAACGCCGGTTCCGGTCCCCGGGCCTATGGCGACCATGGGTTGATGCGCTTGTGAGATGCCCGCCCCAACTTGCTCCACATCGCCAGCTTCAAGTGCCGTCAGTGCGTATCCAACGGCGGCGAAGTCATTAATGATGTCAATGGAGGATTGAGCGAGATAGGTTTTAAGCAATGTACGATCAAAGCGCCACGGACTATTGGTAAAGCTAATTGTGTTCAAGTGTGGGGGCGCCGCAACAGCAAGGCAGGTTTTCGTTGGCCCGCCCTCGGGTAGGCCGAGTGCTTGCCAATCTTTGAGGAGTCGAGATAGCACGTCGTCGAAGGTGGCAAAATCTGCCACAAGGTATCTTGCGAGTGGCGAAGGACGCCGTTCGCCCGGCGAAATAAAGGCAAAGCGCGCATTTGTACCGCCGATATCGCCGACCAGATAATACGCTGTCGCTGGACTGTCACTGTTGTTGGTCATTGACGTTCTCAGTTAAACAATGAAGAAGCGCCTTCTTCCGCGCTACTCACCGCCTGTCGACTATTATTGAACAAAATTCGCCCCACTGTGCCGCGAGCCGTCGGCGCTACAGACACTCCACGATGCTCCAGATCCGTCGCGTTGACGAGCGCTGACAATACCCCAGTCGTTGCGTCGAGGCGAATGACGTCGCCGGTTTGAAGTTGTGCCAGAAGCCCGCCTTGCGAGGCCTCTGGAACGAGGTGAATGGCGGCTGGCACCTTGCCCGAGGCACCACTCATTCGACCGTCTGTCACAAGTGCAACCTTAAAGCCACGATCTTGAAGCACACCTAACATGGGTGTCAGTTTGTGAAGCTCTGGCATGCCATTCGCGGCTGGACCTTGAAACCGAACCACCACGACGCAATCGCGATCCAGCTCTCCGGCGTCAAACAGTGGCCTTAGATCGTCTTGGTCATCAATAACCACGGCAGGTGCTTCAATAATATGGTGCGACGCGTCGACCGCTGAAGTCTTGATTACACAGCGACCCAGGTTGCCCTCAAGAAGCTTGACACCACCATTGGCTGAGAAAGGTGTTTTAGGCGTTGTGAGAATATCGGTATCCAAGCTCTGACTGGCCGCCGGGCGCCACTCAATTCGGTCATCTACGAGTATCGGTTCTTGACAAAAGTCGCTGAAATTATCGCCGAAGCACGTGGTTGCCTCCGGGTGCATCAGCCCGGCGTCGAGCAATGCCTTAAACAGAGTGCCGGTACCTCCGGCCGCATGAAAATGATTGACGTCTGCTGATCCGTTTGGATAGACGCGCGCAATTAAGGGTGTCACAGCAGAAACCGCGTCAAAATCCGACCAGTTCATGCGATAACCCGCAGCTCGCGCAATGGCAATTAAGTGAATGCAGTGATTCGTAGAGCCGCCCGATGCAAGAAGGGCCACCAGCGCATTAACCAGCGCGCGAGCGTCAACCACTTGGGCCATTGGGCGGTAGTTACGGCTTTGCGCCGTGATGCGGGTAATGTGCTCTGCAGCAAAGTCAGTGAGCGCATCGCGCAGCGGGGTGTCTGGATTGACAAAAGAGCTACCAGGGAGCTGTAAGCCCATGGCTTCAACCATGACCTGATTGCTATTAGCAGTCCCATAAAACGTACAGGTACCGGGCGAGTGATACGACTGGCTTTCGGCTTCCAGCAGTTCATCACGACCAATCTTTCCCTCGGCAAATAGCTGACGAATGCGAATTTTTTCTTTGTTTGGAAGGCCCGATGTCATGGGCCCCGCAGGGACGGTCATGACGGGCAGATGTCCAAACTGCAGAGCCCCTATTAAGAGCCCTGGGATAATTTTGTCGCAGACACCGAGCAGCAACGCGGCGTCGAACATTTGGTGCGACAGTGATACGGCAGTTGCCTGTGCAATCACGTCGCGGCTGAACAAGCTGAGTTCCATGCCCGGCTGGCCTTGTGTAACACCGTCACACATCGCAGGAACGCCACCGGCAATTTGGGCTGTGCTGCCGAGTTTTCGAGCCGCCTCCTTAATGCGTGCGGGGTAGGTCTCGTAGGGGGCATGGGCGGACAACATATCGTTATACGCGGTGACGATTCCAATATTTGCCGCGTCCATGAGCTTGATGACCGATTTGTCGTCGCCCGAGCACGCCGCCATGCCGTGGGCCAGGTTGCCGCAGCTCAACTGCTTGCGATCCGGAGCGCCAGTCCGCATGGAATCTACGTTATTTAAATAATCATCACGCAAGTCCTTGCTCCGCTCTGTAATAGCGTGCGTGACTCGCAAAATTTCGGCGTGCATAGCGGTAACGGCCCTAGATTAAAACGACGCTCAGTATGTAATAAAAATACGTATTTAGCGATTAAAAACACTTCAAACGGTCTTTTTTGTAATTTTATTACGCGTCTTGAGGCGTGATGAATAACTGCTGGCCCAACATGAATGCACCCACAATCCCAGAATCGGTTCCGAGTCGCGGTGATTGAATGATTTTTTCCATAGCGCACGCGCTGTCAAGGTCGGGTAAATACCCGCCCAGCGCTTCTCGACATGCGCGCCGTATTTGGGTCAACAAGTGTGGCGTTTCTGTCACGCCACCACCAAAAATGATGACTTTAGGTTGATGATGCAGGATTAAATTTGCCGCAAGCTGCCCTAAATAGAACGCCTCAAGGGCGAGGCCTTCATGCGTCGGCGGGAGGTCGGTGAGCTTACAATTCCATCGTTTCATAATGGCTTGCCCTGAGGCTAAGCCTTCCAAACAATCGCGATGAAAGGCACAAACTCCAGGAAAGGTGGTGTCTTGTGGTGATCGTGCAACTTTACTGTGGCCAATCTCAGGATGCGCTGTGCCGTTGGCGAGCTGGCCATTTTGAATAATACCGACACCAATGCCTGTTCCCACCGTGACGTAGGCTAGGTGCTCGATGGGCTCATCAAGAGCCCATCGCGATTCCGCACAGGCCGCACTGTTCACATCGGTGTCGAAGGCGGTTGGGCATCTGAATAAGGTCTGGAGGTGGCTTTTAAAGTTGAAACCTTGCCAGCCCGACTTTGGCGTTGCACCGATAACACCATGATGAGGGTCGGTAGAGTCGATGCACAATGGGCCGAAACTCGCAATGCCCATGGCATCAAGAGGGTTGCCGGATAACGCGTCGTTAATAATGCGTGCAACCCGAGACAGCGTCTCAACGGGGCTTGTTGTAGGAACGCTGTGCCGAGTGCTGTTGGCAATATCGCGGCCCACCGCGACAACAAACTTAGTGCCCCCTGCTTCAATGGCGGCAATGCTGGGTTGTTTTATGGCAGACATGGTGACAACCGGGGGACCCTATTACGCAAGGCAGTCCCCCAGATTTATTAGAGCTGCAGCGTGAACATGACGGCGTGAACACAGAGCACAAGTAGCGCCAAGGTCGAGATTGTGAAAAGCATGAATCGCACAGGAATCGTATTGACCTGCATTTGCCACACGCTGTGTAAGATGCGCGCGCCCGTGTAGATCCACGCGGCATAGCACGACGCTGCAGAGGTATCGCCCACGACTGCGAGAATAATCACCATTGCGTAAAATAGTGTCGGTTGCTCCATGAGGTGTTCGTAGTTATGACGTGTCCACTTTACTTGGTCAGGTGTTTCTGAGTCGGCGTCCGGACCTCTAAAACCGGCCGGCAAATCGCCGACCTTTGCACCTGTCCGGACTAGGCGGACGGCGTAAATGAGGAACATCAGGACGGACCATAGGCCAAGTACGGCAGCGGCCCCCAGAATTGGATTTACTGATTCCATGGTTGATCTCCAGTTTTGTTATTGGTGTGGCGACATCAAATCGCGCGCTCAGTCTCTAACGAAACCCGACTCACATGCTAGACTTCTGCACGAATAATTCGAGCGGGAGTGTGATCGATGGTAATCAAGCCGAAAGTCCGTGGATTTTTATGCACCACAACGCATCCTCAGGGTTGCGATGAGAATGTCCGTCGCCAGATCGAGCACGTAAAGGCAGGCGGCGATATCGTTGGCGGCCCGAAGCGGGTGCTTGTTCTAGGCGCCTCCACTGGATACGGTTTGGCATCGCGAATTACGGCAGCGTTTGGCTCTGGGGCTGCAACCATCGGCGTGTTCTTTGAAAAAGAAGGCAATGAGCGCAAGCCCGGCACCGCGGGATGGTATAACTCGGCCGCGTTTCATCGTTACGCAGAAGACGCGGACCTCTACGCGAAGAGTATTAACGGGGACGCATTCGGCGCCGAAATGAAGGATACGGTGATCAATTTAATTAAAGAGGACCTGGGTCAAATCGATCTGGTGGTCTACAGCTTGGCGGCGCCGCGAAGAACACACCCGGTGACAGGCGATGTGCATGTCTCGACCTTGAAGCCCATTGGCTCGCCTGCGGTACAGAAGGGCATCAATACCGACAAGGGCACGATTCAGGAATTCCATTTGGAGCCCGCTTCGCAGGATGAGATTGATAATACCGTTGCCGTTATGGGCGGCGAAGACTGGCAGATGTGGATTGAAGCGCTTGATGATGCAGGCGTACTCGCCGATGGGGCAAAAACAACGGCGTACACCTACATTGGCGATAAGATCACATGGGATATCTATTGGCACGGGACGATTGGTGCCGCGAAGAAGGATCTTGATAAACGTGTTGTAGCGATTCGAGAGCGACTTGCGGCCAAAGGGGGTGACGCCCGCGTCTCAGTCTTAAAGGCCGTGGTGACTCAGGCGTCTGCCGCGATTCCAGCCATGCCAATTTACCTCGCTATTCTCTTTAAAGTCATGAAGGCGCGAGGTTCACACGAAGGCTGTATTGAGCAGATTAATCGTCTGTTTCGCGAGGCGATTTACGGCGATAAACCGCTGGATGATGAGGGACGGCTGCGCGTTGATGACCTTGAACTCCTTCCCGATGTGCAGGCCGAGGTTGCTGGGCTGTGGGACCAAATAAATACGGAGAATTTGAGCGACTTGTCTGATTTTTCGGGCTATCGCGAAGAATTTCTTCAGCTCTTTGGCTTTGAGGTTGAGGGTGTCGATTACGATGCCGATGTCGACCCCGCAGTCACGATTGCCCAGTTGGTGAGTTGATATGCAGGCGTATGATCAGGCCGTACAACTATCACCGTTGATTCAACGTTTGGTAGCACCTAACCCCAGCGCCATGACGGGACCTGGGACGAACACGTACTTGGTGGGCACAGACGATCTGGCACTGATCGATCCCGGACCTGCCATCGAAGAGCACATCGATCATATTTTAAAGGTTGCCGAGGGACGTATTAGTCACATTTTGTGCACGCATACGCATCCGGATCACTCACCTGCGGCGGCGCCCATAGCTCAGGCGTTAGGCGTCCCTATGATCGGCGCGATCACGGCTGACGATCAGCACCAAGATCTGACCTTTCAGCCGCAGGTGGCACTGTCGCAAGACGCCGTCTTTAACGGATCGGATTGGTCGATAAGAGCGATTCACACACCAGGGCACGTTGATAACCACTACTGTTTTCTCTTGGAAGAAGAAGGCATGGTTTTTGCCGGTGATCACATTATGAATGGGTCGACCGTGGTTATTGTACCCCCGGGTGGCAATATGAAAGCCTACATTGACTCGCTTCGGCGACTGCTCGATTACGACGTAAAGGCCATTGCGCCCGGTCACGGTGAGGTAATTCCCGGATGTCGCGATGAAGTTGAAAAGCTGGTTCGCCACCGGCTTATGCGCGAAGCAAAGGTTGTGGCGAATTTAAAACGCAGTGGACCAGTCGCACTCGAAACCCTAGTGGTATCTGTATACGATGACGTTCCAGAGGCCATGCACCGCTGGGCGCAGCTGTCGCTGCTGGCGCACTTGCTAAAGCTGGAGGTTGAGGGGCTTGCAAGTCATGGCGCGGGGCTATGGTCAAAAACCTAGATCTTCGATATAAAAATATAACGATAGCAGTCAAATAGAGAGGTAATTCATGCAAGGCTTGATGATGGACGTCCCCTTAACGATCACTTCGATCATGGAACACGCGGAGCGTGTTCATGGTGCGCAAGAGATTGTCTCAATTACTCGGGATAACCCACGCCACCGTTACACCTATGCCGACTCCTTCGCGCGGGTTCGTCAGTTGGCCAACGCTATGGACGCATGGGGTTTGTCTCGCAGCGACCGTATTGCCACGCTTGCGTGGAACGACTATCGGCACTTTGAGACGTACTACGCCTCGGCTTGCGCTGGGTATGTGTGCCACACCATTAATCCGCGATTATTCCCCGAGCAGATTGTTTACATTATCAATCACGCCGAAGATCAGTACGTTTTTTTGGACCCCGACTTTTGGCCGCTGGTAGAGCAAGTGGCGGATCAATGCACGGGTGTCAAAGGTTGGGTGGTCATGACGACCGCCGAGCATATGCCTGAAACATCGCTCGCCAATGTCCTCTGCTACGAGACGCTTGTCGCCGCCCAGTCCGACCGCTACGAGTGGCCTGCAATCGATGAGAATCAAGCCTGCGCGCTGTGCTATACCTCGGGCACGACGGGCAACCCCAAAGGCGTGCTGTACAGCCATCGTTCGACTGTACTGCACACCTTCGCGACGATGATGCCAGACTCTCTGGGTATCTCAGGGTCGGACGTCGTGTTGCCCATCGTACCTATGTTCCACGTTAATGCCTGGGGCAACCCGTATGGCTGTCCTGTTGCCGGCGCTAAAATGGTAATGCCGGGCAATAAAATGGGTGACGGTCCGACACTTGCTGCGCTGATCAATGAAGAGGGTGTCACCATGTCTGCGGGCGTGCCGACGGTATGGTTAAACCTCTTGGCACACTTGCGTGAGAGCGGGCTGCGAGTAGACACGTTGCAGCGCATTATCGTCGGAGGCTCTGCGTGCCCTCTTTCTGTGATGGAAGAGTTTGATACCTATGGCGTGGACACCCGTCACGCTTGGGGTATGACTGAGATGAGTCCATTGGGCACCTCTAACTCATCCGGTGCCCGTCGCCATCAGTATGACGCGGAGACGTTTGCCAAGATGCGAACGAACGTGGGTCAACCTATTTTTGGCGTCGACGTAAAGATTACTGACGACGACAATGAGGAACTCCCTTGGGACGGTGTCGCCTTTGGTGCGCTTAAAGTGCGTGGGCCTTGGATTTGCTCGAGCTATTTCAAGCTCGATGGCAGCTCGGCCCATGAAGAAGACGGTTGGTTTGAAACCGGTGATGTTGCCACTATCGATTCCAGGGGCAATGTGTCGATTACTGACCGCACGAAAGACGTGATCAAGTCGGGTGGTGAATGGATCTCGTCTATTGAAATCGAAAACTGTGCGACGGGTCATCCCCAGGTGGCCGAGGCGGCTGTCATTGGCCGAAACCATCCTAAGTGGGGTGAACGACCACTGCTCATCATTGTTAAGAGCGGCGAGGATGATGTGGCGCCGGACGAGCTAAAGGGCTACCTCGACGGCAAGATAGCGAAGTGGTGGATGCCTGACGACGTTCAATTCATCGATGAAATGCCCCATACCGCGACAGGAAAGATTCAAAAAATGAAGCTTCGGGAAATGTTTGCGGATTATCAGTTCCCCGCTTAAGTCAACAAGCCCCGCAGTCGCGGGGCTTTTGTTTTATGGGTACAGTCACCCGATGATGGCCACTGTTTGAAATAGGTTGCATGACTACGACCACACCTTCCTTTTGGCAGCAAATGCTAGGAAAGCGCATGTTGATATGCGTGTTTACTGGGCTTGCGTCGGGCATGCCGCTGTATCTCTTATATCAGTTGGTACCCCTATGGCTTCGTGACAATGGCGTTTCTCTGGCAGAGATTGGGCTTTTTGCCCTCGTCGGTTTGCCTTATTCCTGGAAGGTGATTTGGGCGCCACTGATCGATCGCTTTGAGTTGCCCTTAGGTCTGCGAAGAGGCTGGATGTTGTTTACCCAGCTCGGTTTGATTGTGACAATCGGCTTGATAGGCACTGTTGACCCGGTGACCAACTTAAGTTTGGTCGCAGTCATGGCGACAGTCATTGCGGTGTTCAGCGCCTCGCAAGACGTTGCGATTGATGCATACCGCCGAGAGCTACTCTCCGACGACGAGCTTGGTTTGGGTAATTCGGTGCACGTGCAGGCCTACCGAATCTCAAGCCTCATTCCCGGATCGCTTGCGATTGTGCTTGCAGACTCTTTGCCTTGGCACTTGGTCTTTTGGATTACGGCTGGATTCATGAGCATCGGTGTTGCGCTTTCGCTGTCGATTAAAGAGCCAAGTCGAACACCGGTTGCGCACAAAAATATCTACTCGGTAGTCGTCACGCCGTTTGCTGACTACGTTGAGCGTCGCGGTTGGGCCGGCGTGCTTCTGGCCATGTCATTTATGGTGCTCTACAAGCTGGGTGATAACATGGCGACCGCCTTGTCTTCACCGTTTTACCTGGACCTGGGTTTTACCAAGACGGAGATCGGTGTCTGGGCCAAAAACGCGGGTCTGTGGAGCAGTATCGTTGGCGCCATGATTGGTGGTGCGATCATGTTACGGGTGAGTATCAACAAAGCCTTGTGGCTGTTCGGTACCGTGCAGCTCTTGAGTATTGGCGGTTTTGCAATACTCGCCGCAACGGGGCCAGTCATTTGGCTGCTCGCAGCTGTGATCAGTTTTGAGTACCTGGGCGTTGGGTTGGGCACGGCGGCTTTTGTCGCCTACATGGCACGAGAGTCAAGTCGTACATTTGCGGCCACTCAGATTGCGCTCTTCACCGCGTTGGCCGCACTGCCTCGATCGATGGCCAATGCATCCACAGGATTCTTGGTTGAAAGTCTGGGTTGGGTGGAATTTTATTTACTGTGCATGCTGGCGGCGGTACCAGGAATGCTCCTGCTGATGTGGGTGGCACCCTGGGGGGCTGACCATGGTCCCGATGAACCTGTTGCGCCTGATAACGAGGACAGAGGGACTCTTGAGCGATTCTGAAACCGTGAAGCGTCGCCTTAATCACCTCGTCCAAGGCATTTCTTTGGTGCGCGCGCTAAGCCCCGTCTTGCTGTGCGTCTTGCTGGTGTCCCCTCAGAGTAAAGCGGATGAGTACCCTGGCCCGGCGACGTTACATCAAGCTCAGGTCGCGAATCGAACAGTCCTATCGACTGCAGAAATCATTGCTGCCTTTTCAAATGTACTGGATGAGGGTCGCGTGCAAGATCAGTCCGGCATCGCAGCTGAGACACGATGGTACGCCGATGGGCATTTTGAAACCCGTTGGTGGCGAGTCTTCGAAGCGGTTGAGAATCGGGTTGTAAATACGGTACTCGGGCAATGGATGGCCCGGAACGATCAGCGTTGCGTAATGATTTCGGCAGCGTCTCAGGGCGAATGGGAGTGCGCCTCGCTAATATTGCGCGCAGACGGCTTGTATCTCTCGCTCAATCCCGACGGCAGCCCGCACGGGCTGCATCGTTTGTCGGCGCTGGAACTATAGGCGGCAAGTTCACCTAATGAGATCAGCGTATCGTGATGTGGCGCAGTGACGTACACTAAAGCGAGACGACTTGGCGAGGACACAACGCATGCCGTTACTGCTAATAGCCTTCCCATTTTTAGAGTTCTGGACACTCCTTGAGTTGAGTGCTCGTGCGGGCGCACTGGCGACCATGGGCTACATTGTGTTCATGATTGTCGTTGGCTACTGGCTGCTTCAATGGGCCGGTCGTTCGGCGCTGATGACTGCGGGGCGCTTTACGTCGGCGTCAGCGATTCGTGGGCAGTTATTTGCCGGTGAAATAAGTGTGGCATTCGGCGCGGTCTTGCTCATGATTCCGGGCGTTATTTCTGATGTACTTGCGCTGTATATTTTTTCCCGCGCCGCGTTTCGAGCGCTTGTGGGGGGCAGTGCCTCCGCTCAGGCAAAACCGTCAGCAGCCGCAGAGCCGCGCGATATCCCACAGGGTAAGTCGTCTCAGACCGATGATCGGGGGCCGATTACGCTCGAGGGGGATTTTTCTCGCCTCGACGACGAATAAATACGGTCGATTTCGATTTTTTTGAGCAGAATTAGCACTCTCAGCCCTTGAGTGCTAAAAAAAGCTTGAAATTGTGATTTGAGCCCCCATTATTCCTTCAGTCCCACGTGGGGACTAAAAGAAATTGTCATTTTGGAGACTGAAACTCATGAATATTCGTCCGTTGTACGACAGAGTTGTCGTTCGTCGTAAGGAAGAAGAAGAGACCTCGGCTGGCGGTATCGTCCTTCCAGGCTCTGCAAAAGAGAAGCCTAATCAAGGCGAAATTATTGCGGTTGGCGCTGGCAAAGTGCTTGATAATGGCGAGCAACGCCCTTTAACCGTTCAAGTCGGCGATAACATTGTTTTTGGCCAATACGCGGGTAGCAACACCATCGAAATAGACGGTGAAGAGCTTATCTTAATGAGCGAAGGCGAAATCTACGCAGTTATCGACTAATTTACTAAAGTCCAACCTAAGTAAAGGAATTTATACATGGCAGCTAAAGACGTATTTTTTGGCGACTCCGCTCGTCAGCGCATGCTGGTTGGTGTTAACACACTGGCAGACGCGGTAAAGGCAACACTGGGGCCAAAGGGCCGTAACGTCGTCCTGGAAAAGTCATTCGGTGCTCCGACAGTGACCAAAGACGGTGTATCGGTTGCAAAGGAAATTGAATTGGCAGACCGGTTTGAGAACATGGGTGCTCAGATGGTGAAGGAAGTCGCTTCACAGGCGTCTGATGTTGCCGGTGACGGAACAACGACGGCCACAGTACTTGCCCAATCGATCGTCAACGAAGGCCTCAAATCTGTAGCAGCAGGCATGAACCCGATGGACCTGAAGCGCGGTATCGACAAAGCAGTTATTGCAGCAGTTGAGGCGATATCCGGTATGGCCTCTCCTTGTGAGGACAACAAAGCAATCGCGCAAGTCGGCACAATCTCGGCAAACAGCGATACATCGGTCGGTGAAATCATTGCCGAAGCGATGGAGAAAGTGGGTAAAGAGGGTGTGATTACCGTTGAGGAAGGCTCAGGTCTTGAGAACGAACTCGACGTGGTTGAAGGCATGCAGTTTGATCGTGGCTACCTTTCACCCTACTTCATCAACAACCAAGACAACATGTCCGCTGAAGTTGAAGAGCCTTTTGTGTTGCTCGTCGACAAGAAGATTTCGAACATTCGAGAGTTGCTGCCCGTGCTTGAGCAAGTGGCAAAAGCGTCTCGTCCTCTCGTAATCATCGCAGAGGACGTCGAAGGTGAAGCGCTGGCAACTTTGGTTGTGAATAACATGCGCGGAATCGTAAAAGTGTCAGCGTGTAAGGCGCCTGGCTTTGGAGATCGTCGCAAGGCGATGCTGCAAGACATTGCGATCTTGACCGGCGGGACAGTGATCTCGGAAGAAGTGGGTCTTGATCTTGAGAACACCAGTCTTGAGCACCTGGGTAACGCAAAGCGCATCACAATGGACAAGGACACCACCACGCTGGTCGACGGTGCGGGTGATGCTGACACGATTCAAGGTCGTGTGAGTGAAATCCGAGTTCAGATCGAAAACACGTCATCAGATTACGATCGTGAAAAGCTGCAAGAGCGCGTTGCAAAGCTCGCCGGCGGTGTGGCAGTGATCAAGGTCGGTGCTGCGACAGAGATCGAGATGAAAGAGAAGAAAGCGCGAGTGGAAGATGCACTTCATGCTACTCGAGCCGCGGTTGAAGAGGGCGTTGTTGCTGGCGGCGGTGTTGCGTTGATCAGAGCGATTGCTGCTGTTCAGGGCCTGACAGGTGACAATGAAGACCAGAATACGGGCATCGCAGCTGCGTTGCGCGCTATGGAAAGTCCTCTGCGTCAGATTGTGGGCAACGCTGGAGACGAAGCCTCGGTCGTTTTGGACAAGGTCCGTCAGGGTGAAGGTAACTTTGGGTACAACGCGGCGACTGGAGAATACGGTGACATGATCGCCATGGGTATTCTTGATCCGGCGAAAGTGACTCGTACTGCACTGCAAGCAGCAGGCTCGGTGGCTGGTTTGATGATCACGACTGAAGTCATGATTGCTGAGTCGCCAAAAGTCGATGGCGGGGGTTCTGCAATGCCTGATATGGGCGGCATGGGTGGTATGGGCGGCATGATGTAGTGCTCGCGCTCAGGTAAATTAAGAACCCGGCCACGTGCCGGGTTCTTTTTTTGTGGGGCGGCGATATACTGCGGGTGGGTAGGGCGTCGGAGACGCTATTTTTCACAAGGGGAAAGATAAATGGAATACGCGATTGGTTTCATCTTCCGGTACGTGCACGTGCTTGCGGGCATTACATGGATCGGCATGCTGTACTACTTCAACTTTGTACAAACCGAGTACTTCAAAGAAGCTGAGGCTGAGGCAAAGAAAGACGCCATGGCTAAGCTGGCGCCGCGCGCACTGTGGTGGTTCCGTTGGGGAGCAATGTTCACCTTCATCACGGGCCTTTATTTGTTCCACAAGCTCGGTGCCTTTACCAATATGAGCCAGGCGGCTATCTGGGTCGGTGCAACGGCAGGCACGTTTATGTTCCTCAACGTGTGGCTGATCATTTGGCCAGCACAGCAAGTAGTGTTGGGCATGAAAGAAGGAGACGGACCCTCAAACGCTGCAAAAGCAGGTCTGGCGAGTCGAACCAACACCTTGTTCTCGGGTCCAATGTTGCTCGGTATGCTGGGGTCTAAGCACCTCACGGCCGTATTGGGTGGGACCTCGACCGGCTTGATGCTGGCTCTGGGCCTCATTGTATTGCTTGAAATCAACGCAATCTTTGGAAAGCAAGGGCCGATGGCTTCGGTAAAGGGCGTGATCCACATGTCCTTGCTGCTGACAGTCGTTGTTTGGGCGCTGCTTCACTACGTCTAACGGCAATTGCATGAAGAGGGCGGCTACGGCCGCCTTTTTTTTATGCCTCAATAGGGGCCACGGGTTCGTGCTAAGCAAGGTATACTTTGGGTGTACAGGGGGAGGGCTCACATGTCCGGCGATGACTTAACTGAAATTCCATCATTCGCAGCGCGCCGCGACGAAGCCGTGGACAGTGCGCCGCGTAACGCGATTCCTGGGCGAGCTCGCGAGGGTGCGGGTATGGGCAGCGCGAGTAAGTTCTTTTTGACCTTATCGTTCATCGCTGTGTGTGGACTATCGGGGTACGCGTGGTTTAGTTATCAGCTGATTGCTGAGCTGACGAGTGATCAGGCCAGAACCGGAAAACAGGTCCAGAGTTTGGAAAACTTACTCACTGATACTGACGAGACGGTAACGAAGTCAGCGGCGGCTATGGGTGCGCAACTGAACTTGTTGGACAGTGAAGTGAGAAAGCTCTGGGATGCACGCAGGGCAGCGAACCGAAAGGTCACTGACTTGGAAAAGGCCGATCGAGCCGCCGCCACCACAGTCCAAACCTTAAAAGACAACGGTTTTCGGCAGACTAAGACACTGGAAGCGCTGAGGGCTGACCTGAAGGCGCTGCAAACGTTATCTCAGGACATTGAGCGATTAGCAGGGTCTGCTCGGCAAATACAGAGCGATGTGGAGAGACTGGCCGACGACGTCAACCGTGCCAACCTTGAGCGCGCATCGTTGGCCAATAGAGTGGGTGCGAACGAGGAATGGGTCGCCTCCATCAACGGCTTTCGAAAGCAGGTTAATGCCAACGTAGATCAGCTCAGAACGGATATCCGGCGTTTATCAGCCAGTGTGGACGCGCTTGCTGAGGCGCCGGCGCCGGTGCTGCCTAATGTTCAATAAAAAGGGTGCTGGAGGTGTCTCATGACGGTAATTAAAGACCGCGATATTGTTGAAAGCGTTGCGGATGCACTTCAATTTATTTCTTACTACCATCCCACCGATTTTGTTCAAGCAGTAAATCGCGCCTACGAGATGGAGCAAAGTCAGGCAGCGAAAGACGCCTTGGCTCAAATTTTGATTAACAGTCGCATGTGTGCCATGGGTAAGCGCCCGATTTGCCAGGACACGGGGATCGTCACGATCTTTGTAGACGTGGGAATGGACGTTCGTTGGGAGACCTCTCAAACACTGGAAGCGCTGATTAATGAAGGGGTGCGACGCGCCTATTTGCACCCGGACAACAAACTTCGTGCCTCGATCTTGGAGGATCCGGCGGGTCTGCGCAGGAACACCAAGGATAATACGCCAGCCGTCATACACACCCGCTTGGTCGCTGGGGATACCGTCGACTTTCGCGTTGCCGCCAAGGGTGGCGGTTCGGAGAATAAGTCCAAGCTTGCTATGTTGAATCCTTCAGACAGCATCGTTGATTGGGTGGTGAAGACGATTCCCACCATGGGCGCGGGCTGGTGTCCACCTGGCATGCTGGGTATTGGCATTGGGGGCACTGCTGAGAAAGCGATGGTGATGGCGAAAGAGTCGCTCATGGATCCGGTTGATATTCATGAGCTTCGCGATCGAGGCGCCTCAAATCGTGCTGAAGAATTACGTTTAGAAATTATGGATGCGGTCAATAAACTGGGTATTGGTGCGCAAGGTTTGGGCGGCTTGACCACAGTGCTCGACGTCAAAATCATGGATTACCCCACTCATGCAGCGTCACTTCCTGTGGCGATGATTCCCAACTGTGCGGCGACCCGCCACGCGCATTTTGAGTTGACGGGCAATGGGCCCGTATTTCAAGAGGCGCCTGATCTTGATGCATGGCCCGACGTCACCTGGGAGCCGGGGGAGTCAGTCCGACGGGTGAATTTGGATACGGTGACACGCGAGGAGACGGTGACCTGGCAGCCAGGTGACACGCTGCTGCTGTCAGGAACGATGTATACCGGCCGTGACGCTGCGCACAAGCGCATGACTCAAATGATTGCCAACGATGAACCGCTCCCGGTCGATTTGAGCGGGAAGTTCATCTATTACGTAGGCCCTGTGGATCCTGTTCGAGACGAGGTGGTTGGTCCTGCGGGTCCGACAACATCAACGCGCATGGATAAATTCACTGACACCATTCTAGAGCGTACCGGTCTCTTAGGTATGATCGGAAAGGCAGAGCGAGGCCCGGTGGCAATTGAGGCGATTCGCAAGCATCAGGCGGTTTACTTGATGGCAGTCGGTGGTGCCGCTTACTTGGTGTCCAAAGCCATTACAGCTGCACGTGTCGTCGCCTTTGAAGATTTAGGGATGGAGGCCATTTACGCGTTTACGGTAAAGGATATGCCGGTCAGCGTCGCGGTGGATGCCGAGGGAACGTCAGTCCACATTACAGGTCCCAAAGTGTGGCAGGCCGCGATTGAAGAGCAAGCGATTGAGTTGTTCTGACGAGGTTTTTAGCGCGAGCGCCGCGGGGAGCGGAGCGTGACGTTAGAGACACTTTACTGGCATGACTACGAAACGTCGGGTGCGTCCCCTTCAAATGACCGACCTTGGCAATTTGCCGGTGTACGGACGACGCTTGATTTAAACGTTGTTGGAGAGCCGCTGACCGTCTACGCAAAGCCGTCAGTCGATGTGCTGCCGCATCCTGTGGCCGTTCGAGTCACGGGCATTTCGCCGTTTGAAGCGCAAGAGAAAGGCGTGACTGAGCAGGGCTTTATTTCCCGTATTCACGATGAGCTGTCGCAGCCTGGAACTTGTGGTGTGGGGTATAACTCCCTGCGGTTCGATGACGAAGTGACACGGTTTACGCTGTGGCGTAATTTTTTTGATCCGTACGCACGCGAGTACAGCTGTGGTAACAGTCGGTGGGACTTAATCGATGTGGTTCGGTGCTTTTATGCACTGCGCCCCGACAGCCTTAACTGGCCAAAACGTCCTGATGGGGCCCCCAGTTTTAAGCTTGAGGACCTCACCGCTGCGAATGGACTCGAGCACGGTGCTGCACACGATGCAATGTCCGATGTGACGGCGACGCTTCAATTGGCGCGTGCCTTGCGACAAAGCGATGAGGTGTTGTTCGATCTACTACTGGCAAATCGGTTCAAGACGCGTGTTGAATCGATGATCGACACGCTTAGGCTAACCCCGCTAGTTCACATTTCAGGACTTATGGGAACGAATCGCAGTTGTCTCGGTGTGGTTGTCCCCTTAGCGATGCACCCTGAGTTTAAGTCTGACGTTATCTGTGCTGATTTATCACGTAAACCTGAGTTCCTGACAATGGCCCCCGAGCTTATTCGGACGCGTTTATTTGCCAAGTCTCACGAGTTGGCGTCGCCTGAGGAGCGCCCGGGGCTCATGACGATCAAGGTGAATAAAGCGCCCATACTTTTGCCCATGAGTCATGTGACGCCCGAGTGTGCCAAGCGGCTGGGTTTGAGCGGTCAGACTCTGAGGCAATATTTGAACGAGCTTCGAGAAGCCAAGGCCCGTCATCCGGGTGAATTTACGCAACACCTTCAGGACGTCTACCGCGACAACACCAAAAAAACAGAGAGCAATCCAGATGCCGCACTTTACGGTGCCTTTGTTCCCGGTGCAGATCGACGGCTCATTCAAGAAGTTAGGGATTGCTCACCTGCTGAACTGAGAGATCGCCGGTTTGGGTTTAGCGACCCGCGCTTACCTGAGCTTTTGTTTCGCTATCGTGCACGCAATTGGCCTGATATTTTGACCGAGTCGGAACGCAAGCATTGGCGTGACCATTGCCGAGAACAATGGCTAAACAGCAGTCACTTGAATCTTGAGATGTTCCAAAAAGTGCTTTTGGAGGAGCTGTCTCGAGACGG
>JABIZW010000181.1 GCA_018666295.1 Halieaceae bacterium | reverse complement strand
ATTATTTTCGAAGGTGATCGCTGGGACCCCTCAAAGAACGAAGGGCGTGGCGGGCCCGTCACCGAGCAGCACTTTAGTTATCGCGTATTGTTCGAGGAAATAATTGCTCGAATGCAGGTGCTTAAAAGTCTCGGGCTTAAAACCGGTGACCGAATCGCCTTTAATCTTCCCAATATTCCAGAGCAAGTGTTTTACATGCTCGCGGCGCAACGCCTCGGTATTGTTTACACGCCTGTATTTGGCGGGTTTTCCGCGAAGACGCTATCGGATCGAATTCATGACGCCGGTGCCAAGCTGGTAATCACCGCCGACGGCGGCTATCGAAATGCAGAGGGGGTTGCCTACAAAGGGACCTACACCGACCCTGCACTCGACAATTACATTCCCCGCGAGACCGCCCTCACGACACTTAAGACGGTGTTAGACGATTACAACCTGGGCAGTCTTGCGGACGTGCTGTACGACGACGTGTATGCCTCGCTAGAGGGAGAGATTACGCTTGAGCGGTCCGACGTCATGCGCGAGCTTGGCGCGTCACTGGCGCAGCAGAACACGGTCGCCGCAGAGCTAGCCGCTGAGTTAAGAACAGCCGTCGCACGTCAGCTCGCAGATGCGAAACATGATGTGGAACACGTCATTGTTGTGCAATACACCGGTCAAGAGATCGTTGAGCACGCGCGCGACAAGCTTTCCGACGACTTAGTGGCTAAGGCTAAAGATCAAATTGCAAAGGACTTGGGGCTCGATACCTTTGAGCAGCTCGCCGACGATGCGCCGAGTGCACTGTGGTCGAAGCTCAATGGCGTGCTACCCGCCGTTAGCGTGGACGCAAACTTTCCGCTATTCATCATCTACACCTCAGGATCCACGGGAAAACCCAAAGGTGTTGTTCACACGCACGGCAGCTGGTTGAGCGGCGTGAGTCACACCATGCGGACCGTATTCAATGCAACGCACGATGACACCTTGTACGTGATTGGCGATCCGGGCTGGATTACGGGTCAAAGCTATCTGATTGCCGCGCCACTTGTGCAAGGCATGACCACGGTCATTGCCGAGGGCTCGCCGTTGTTCCCGCACGCCGGTCGTTTTTCGTCCATTATTGAGCGCTACAAGGTCACCCTGTTTAAGGCCGGATCGACGTTTCTCAAAGCCGTGATGACTGACCCCGCAAGCGCACGCGAAATGGCAGATTTTGATATGTCCTCACTGCGGGCAGGCACCTTTTGCGCCGAGCCGGTATCACCCGCAGTACAGCAATTTGCAATGGACAACATTTGCAAACATTACATTAACTCCTACTGGGCAACCGAGCACGGTGGGATTGTCTTCAGCTGTCCTTGGGGGGGCTACAAGCCCTTGGCGTCCGACGCAAAGACATGGTCGCTACCCTGGATTCAAGCCGAAGTAAGAATCGCGGAGACCACGGCTACCGACGGCACAGTGACCGCTTGGCGAACCGCAGAGTCCGGTGAAAAAGGTGAGCTGGTGATTACGCAGCCTTACCCTTACCTCGCACGTACGCTATGGGGCGATGCCGACAATCTGTTTGAGCATCACTGGTGTGGCGACATTGCTCGATTTAACGAGGTGTACTTCAGTCGCTGGGACGGCGAACTCGCTTACACACAAGGCGATTATGCGCGCCAACACGAAGACGGTGCATACACGCTCCACGGACGGTCCGATGACGTGATCAACGTCTCCGGGCACCGCATTGGAACCGAGGAAATCGAAGGGGCGATTCTGCGCGATAAAACACTGCGAGAAGACTCCCCCGTCGGCAACGTGGTGGTGGTTGGTGCACCTCATGACGAAAAAGGTGAAACACCCGTCGCATTTCTTGTGGCAGCCGCGGGTCGAAAACTATCAGACGATGACCTCGCGCGACTCCAGTCTCTAGTGAGATCAGAAAAAGGGGCCACCGCAGTCCCTTCCGACTTTTTAGTCGTGTCGGCGTTCCCAGAGACACGCTCCGGAAAATACATGCGGCGAACCCTCCGATCGATACTACTGGATCAACCGTTGGGTGATATTTCCACACTGAAGAACCCGGAGTCAGTTGAAGAAATTAGAACGGCTGTTGCTCAGTGGAAGGACTTTGGAAGCCTCACGCAAGCACGGCGCGTTGTGCAGACCTGGCGTTATTTGCGCGTGGAAACGCACGAAGTCGCGCCCGGCCACCTGGTGGCCCTTGTGGTAATTAACAGTCCACCCGTCAATGCCTTGAGCGAACGAACGCTCGATGAGCTGCACACTGCACTGTCTCAGCTCGCACACCAAGAAGACCTCTCAGCAATGGTGGTTACCGGTGCTCGCAACACGTTTGTCGCCGGTGCTGACGTGAAAGAACTGCTAAAAATCGGTGAGAAAGGCGATTTAGAGTCAGCCCAAACACTGCCTAACGCAGCGCAAACTGCCTTTGCCACCCTCGAAAACCTCGACATCCCGATCATTGCGGCCGTTAACGGTCCCGCTCTCGGTGGTGGTAATGAGCTGGTGCTGGCGTGTTCGCATGTGATTGCGGCTAAACATGCTGAGTTTGGACAGCCTGAGATTAATCTTAATTTATTGCCCGGCTATGGTGGGACTCAGCGACTGCCGCGAAAGTTGTTCGAAGCTCACGGCGTTGATGGCGCGGCAGAGGCGCTGCGCATGATGCTAGACGGTCGCACCATTGATGCTGAGTCTGCACTGCAGATCGGCCTCGTGGACGACATCGTGACCACAGAAGGACTCTCAACCGTCGAGGCGGCAATGGCCGCGTTGCGGGACCATTTTGCCGGCGGTGATGCATTAAAGTCGTCGACTGCGCGTCGCCGAAAGCTAAAGGCACAACGCGAGCAGCCCCTGGACATTGACGCATCAATCGTTACACATGAAGGCGTTGCCCGAGCCCTGAATCAAATCCGTAACAGCGGTCGAGAGAAGCCGGCTGATTTCATCATCACAGCAATGCTCACCGGCGCTCAACAGGGTCAATCGGCGGGACTGACACTCGAAGCAGAGCTCTTTGCTCAAGGCGTCTGTGACCCAGAATGCGGGCCTACAGGCATATCTGCATTTCTTGAAAAGCGCAGCGCACCACTGCCGCCGAAACCCAAAGAGGTTCAGCCAGACGCGAGCGCCGATGAGCGCGCAACGCTCATCGAAGCGGGCAGACTACTTCCCATGGGTGCGAGTTTCTTCCCCGGCATCACGCCCATACCCGAGTATCAACTGGGATACGGTGTCATGCGGTCTCACCACGATGGCAGACCACTTCACGGAGACCCTGAGGTCGCCGAGAAAGAACTGGTATTCCCCACACCCAAGCCCCGTCCCAACGAGGCACTGATCTATATTCTCGCTTCAGAGATGAACTTTAATGACATTTGGGCGATTACCGGCATTCCGGTATCACCCTTTGACGCCAGAGACGCCGACGTTCAAGTCACCGGCTCAGGGGGCGTCGGTCTTGTCGCTCAGTTAGGACAAGACTTGGTACGAGAAGGCCGGCTGTCGGTAGGTGATATTGTGAGCGTGTACTCGGGTCAAAGCGAGCTGATGTCGCCAGACCAAGGTCTTGACCCCATGGCCGCCGATTTTCGAATTCAAGGCTATGAGCAAAACGATGGGACACACGCCCAGTTTTTAACTGTTCAGGGACCTCAACTACACGCCAAATTACCAGGTCTTAGTATCGAGGAAGCGGGCTCCTATGGCCTGACGATGGGAACCATTCATCGCGCTCTGTACAACACACTCGCCATCGAGCCCGGCAAGCGACTATTTGTCGAAGGCGCGTCGACCGGTACCGGCTACGACTGTCTCAGAAGCGCCTTGTCGTCAAGCTGTCGTGCACTGGGCATGGTGTCCAGTGACAGCCGCGGTGAACGCGTTGAGGCCGTCGGCGGTCATGCGATCAACCGAAAGGACGACCGCTGGTCTGATATCTTCACGTCAGTTCCCGACGATCCCTCACAGTGGGGAGCTTGGGAAGCCGCGGGGGAAGCATTCGTTGCTGAGGCCGAAGCGCTTGCGGGCGGGCAAATTGACTACTCCGTGTCGCACGCAGGCGAAACCGCCTTTCCGCGCTCTTTTCAGTTACTTGGCGAGAACGGTGTGCTCACGTTTTACGGTGCCTCATCGGGCTATCGCTTCACCTTTATGGGTAAATCAGGCGCTACAACGCCGGCCGTGCAGTTCTCAAAGGCGGGGCTGCGCGCGGGGCAATCACTGTTGGTGGTTTACGGTCCAGGTGCCGAGGATGGCATCGTCGATCCAGTAGCCATTGAAGCCATCGAGGTGGGGTGCCAAAGAGGCGCACAAGTCGCGGTTCTGGTCGACACCGTTTCGCAACGTGAATTCGTGTCGTCTTTGGGCTTTGGTACTCAAATGAAAGGCGCGGTCAGCATCGAAGAAATCGAGCGACGCCTTGGAGACGATTTTGACCCACCCGGCCCGTTTCAAAAAATGCCGAATCCGTTTACCGAGTCCGCCGCATTCAAAGAGTCGGTGCGAGCCTTCTCTGATCGCACATTGAAGCCCATCGGATCAGCTATTGCGCCACTTCTGCGTAATACGCTCGACAAGCGCGGCCTTCCTGACGTGGTGTTTGAGCGTGCCGGACGCGACGGACTTGCACTCGCTACCTCACTGGTTAAGCCCAACGTTGGCAAGGTCGTCTATTCAGAAGACTTAAAGGGTGCTCGATTCAGCTTCTACGCGCCACAGGTGTGGATGCGACAGCGTCGTATTCTAATGCCCACTGCGGAAATCAGAGGAACACACCTGAACACCTCTCGGGAATTTGCAGAGATGCAGGAGCGAATTGCTGCCGGTCACATTAACATTCTTCCACCGACGATCATTCCGATGGAAGACGTGCCACAAGCTCACCAGGCGATGTGGGAGAACCGACACGCAGGTGCGAACTACGTTGCCCTGCACGCACTTCCGCGAACAAACCTAAAGTCGCGCGACGAACTCTATCGCGCCTGGGCAATCCGCGACGCATTGGACCGCGGAGAGACCCTTACTAAAGTAGAAACCGGATCAGCAGGAGCACTCCGATGAATGATTTGAGCGATATACCCCAAGACCTGCTTACGCGGTCAGTCGCTGGGCGTCGGCTCGATAAGAAGTGCATTATCTTGACCGGTGCTGCAGGCTCAATTGGCAGCTTCATTACGCGCCAACTGCTTCGCGAAGGCGCGCGCGTAATGCTCACTGGGCGAGACCAAAGCAAGCTCGATGGATTTATCGAAGACCTCGTCGATGAGGGCTTCGAGCATGGGGCAATGGTCAGTGCAACTGGTGACTGTGCGGACCCTGCGGTGTGTAGAGATATTGTTGCTAAGACGGTTGATGCTTTTGGCGCAGTCGATATTTTGGTGAACAATGCCGGTGCTGCAGGACCCAAGTTCACGCTTCGAGACATTCCCTTTACCGATGCTGAGAAACGTGAGGCCGATTCAGATCAGACTATGTTTGAGTCTGCGATGAACCTGCTTGGCGCGCCTTGGAATATGGTTCGTGCAGTGGCGCCTCACATGGCCGCAGGCGGCAGCATCATTAACGTTTCCACTATTTTTTCACGTACGCACTACTACGGCAGGATTCCTTACGTTGTCCCAAAGTCTGGGCTCAATGCACTCGGCAAAGGCCTGGCGCTCGAACTCGGAGAGAGTCAGGGTATTCGGGTAAATACGCTCTTCCCGGGGCCTATTGAGTCCGAACGCATCGAGAGCGTTTTCGCTCGTATGGATGAACTTCAGGGCGTCGAGCCCGGAAGCACCGGTAAAGAGTTTCGCGATCTAATGATCACGACACGAACGTCGGACGGTGGTCTTGAGTACAAGTACCCCACACCCACAGACGTCGCATCTGGCATTGTCTGGCTGGCCTCAGACGAATCTTCCGCACTCTCCGGTCACCATATTGAAGTCACCAATGGAATGCAGGTGCCGGCACAAAGCCGTTCGCAGCTTGTCTCCTGGCCGGATAAGCGACTTGAGGACCTCTCCGGTCAGGTTGTCCTGATACTGGGCGGTGATGACTATCACGAGGCGGTTACGTTTGCCGAGCGACAAATGCAAAGTGGCGCGCGCGTCATGCTGGCCTTCCGCAATCTTGGCACGGTAGGACATGCGCGATCGCTTGTTCAGTCACGAGGTCTCGGAGATGTTCAGCTGTCGCACCTCGATCCCTTGCGCCGCGAATCGGTCGACCGCTCGATGCAACTCATCTACGATCAGTTTGGGCGTCTCGATGGCGTCATATTACTGCCGCAGAAACCCAATGGCGAATACGGCTACTCACTGTGTACCGCCAGTGACGAGGACGTTGCCAATTTTGTTCGAGACGAGGTTGTTGCGCCGGTTGCGTTTGCATCGAGTTTTGCGCGTAATTTAGACCGTTGCTTTGGTAAAGACGAGTCACCCGCGATTGTCTACGTCACGAACCCATCGGACGGACACGGCAATCTGATGAATGAAATCATCCGAGCCTCTGTGGAAGCCTTGATTCGAGGCTGGCGTCACGAAGACGAGACGCTGGCTAACGCTGGCGATCTTGAATGGGCTGTTCAGCCCAATCAGATGGTTCGTTACGACACCGAGGACAAAGAAGCGCTCACCTTTGCGGCTGACTGGGCAGCGACGCTGACCAATCGGGTGCGAAAAATGGATTCGATTAATCTCTGGCTACCCAAAAGCATTAAACGCTCGACGGGAAAAAGCGCCATGCCCTCCTCGATCTCGCGAGTCCTTCCCGGGCTGCATAAGGGGCGAACCGCTGTTATCACCGGTGGTAGTTTGGGCATTGGCCTGCAGCTTGGGCGGTTCTTAGCCATCGCCGGTGCGCGTGTTCTGTTAAGTGCGCGAAGTGAAGGAAAGCTTGCTGAAGCGCGAGAAGAAATTGTTGAGGAGCTTCGCAATATTGGGTATCCACGCCCAGAAACGCGCGTGAAGATATTGGGCGACATTGATGTGGGCGACCCAGAGGCTCTGAACCGGCTGCACGACCACGCGGTAGCCGAACTCGGGCACGTTGATTTCCTGATTAACAATGCCGGAATTTCGGGTGCCGAAGAAATGGTGGTTGATATGACCCGGGCCGACTGGGATCGAACCATGGAAGCCAACCTGATCTCTAACTATTCGCTAATCCGCAAGTTCAGCCCAGCGATGAAGGCCGGTGGCAAAGGCTCTATTTTAAATGTCTCCAGCTACTTTGGTGGCGAGAAATATGTTGCCGTGGCGTATCCTAATCGCGCCGACTACGCCGTTTCAAAGGCCGGTCAACGGGTGCTTGCGGAAATTCTTTCTCGACACCTTGGACCTGAAATCCAGATCAATGCACTGGCCCCAGGTCCGGTTGACGGTGCGCGGCTCCGCGGCTCCGCCGAGGCGCCCGGACTGTTTGATCGTCGTGGCCTCCTCGTCCTTGAGAACAAACGCCTCAATGAGGTCCATAAGTCGATTCTATCGGGCATGGACATGGGTTTTTCAGCCGACGACGTGCTGCTGCTGGCCAGTAACGCGATCGACGCCTTGCCTGATCTTGATTCATTTCCTAAACCAATTGCGCGTCTGATCACTAAGATTCGCGACTCGGGCGGGCTGGGCAGTTCTTCGTCCTCTCTAATGCATCTAGGTATCGCCTCAAAACTGACGACTCGACTGGTCAGGGCCGGTATTTTAAGTGACGAGCAACGCGAGCAGTTCCTCAGCGCCTTTGTCGATGCGCCCGCACCGTTCTTCGATTTTTCCGAAACCTCTAAACAGGCCGAGCAAATCGAAACGGGCATCTTGAACCGTTTGCACTTGCACAAAATGCCTACAGATGAACAAGTGGGTCTATCAACCGTCTTTCACTTGGCAGACGATATCGTCAGTGGAGAGACCTTCCACCCCTCGGGCGGGCTCAAATTTGATCGCTCGGTCACCGAAGGCGAACTGCTCTTGCCCCCTAACGAAAGCGAGATTGCCAAGCTCAAAGGCAAGCGAGTCGTGCTTCTGGGCGATGCCATGCGCAACGAGATGACCGAGATTGCTAATGGCTTCCTCGCTCAAGGCGTCGAAAAACTGTGGGTGTTAACCCGCAGTGAGGCGTCAGCGTCAGCCATGAGACACGCTGTCGACAATCCTAATGCTGTGGCAATCGAGTGCCGAGCCATTGGTGATGAACTTGAGGCCAGTCTTGACGACATTTTACGAAATGACGGCGGTTACGACGTTGTAGTCAGTAGCCCATTTGAGCGATTACCACTCAATGCGCTGGCGGCAAACGCCAACGAACCGTGGGATCGGGTTCTGAGTGACGAGGAGTTTAGAAAGTTGGTCCATGACCAGCTGACCCACCACTTCCGGATTGCGCGAACCTCGGCACTGGTACCGAACTGTCAGATCGTACTGATCACTCCAGAGACGTCTCTGGCGTCGACGCGAGAAGAGTTTGCACTCGCACTGTTTGTGAAAAACTCACTGCACGCATTCACCGTGACGTTAGGCGTTGAGGGCGAACGTCTGCCGACTGTTCCGGCGATTAATCAAGTGCAACTGACACGACGGGCTCATACGGAAGAGCCCTCGAATGATCAAGAGCTTCAGGAGGAAATGATACGACTGGTGCACGCTGTGCTGCAGTGCTCGGTCCCTGCGCCGACACCGTCGGACAGCCGATACCTTTCGAAAATCTTCCGCGGCAATGCCGTAACGGTGTAGCTCTGGGCAGGGTGATCGCCAAAACCGGGGCTCTGCCCCGGTTTTTTTTGTTTTTTTACCCTGCTCTTTTCTCAGTACTTTTCTTTGCACCGGCCTCTGATACTGAGTAGTCTCGAAAGAGCTAATAAAAAAAGAACAGGCATATGACACAAGGCGGTACGGCACTCCCGTTCAGTACAAAGCTTCTTTATGGCTTCGGCTCCATTGCCTACGGCATTAAAGACAATGCCTTTGCCTACTTCTTGTTATTTGTTTACGTTCAAATTTTTGGACTTGCGCCTGAACTGGCCGGACTTGCCATTCTGGTCATGCTGATTTTTGACGCCGTATCAGACCCGCTTATTGGCTATATATCAGATAATACACGTTCGCGTTGGGGTCGCAGACACCCGTTTATGTACGGGTCAATCATTCCCGTTGCACTCACCTTTTTCTTAATTTGGGATCCCCCCGCGGGCGCCTCAGATCAGACCCTGTTCTGGTATTTATTACTCATGGGCATTGGGATTCGCACAACTATTACGCTGTACGAGATTCCCAGTACTGCTCTCGGACCTGAGCTCACACAAGACTACGTCGAGCGAAGTTCACTCATCGCGTTTAGAGCATGGTTTGGTTGGTGGGGCGGCCTCATCATGTGGAACTTGCTGTGGTTATTCGTGGTCTACAGTAGCCTCAGTGGCACAGAGGATGCGCGGTATAATCCCGAGACATGGGTCGTCTACGGAATCGCCTGCAGCATCGTCATGGCACTTGCCATCTTAGTGACCGGTATCGGGACTCACAAACACATCCCGAATTTACACATCCCTGAACGAAGACCCGACGACGCTCAGGGCAATCAGGTCAAAACAGTCATCAAAGACATATGGTTGACACTCAACGTCAGTCGCAATTACCGAATTTTGTTTATCGCCTACATTGTATGTAAGGCCGCCTCCGGACTGTTTACTAACTTGACCCTTTTTTACTACAGCTATTACTGGGAACTTGAAGCGATCGACATTCTTACAATCGGAATGACGTTGTTTATGGCACCCGTATTGGGGTTGAAGCTTGCACCCTTGTGTACGCAATTGTTTGGCAAGCGAAACACAGCAATCGGCTTTTTTGCCGCATCAATGGTCATGGAAAACGCATTGATCCTCCTGCGCGTGCTAGACCTACTCCCTGCTAATGAGTCACCCCTTATTCTTGCCTTTGTGCTTATCTGCCACTTTGCGGCCGTAACCAGTATTATCGTCGCCGGAACAGCCGTGGGGTCCATGGTGTTTGATACAGTCGAGGAGGTCGAGACCGCCACACAGAAGCGTATGGAAGGCACATTACTCGCGGCTCGCTCATTCGCCGAGAAGTGTATGGCTGGTGTAGGTGCCTTTTCAGCAGGCCTCATTTTAAGTTTCGCGGCGTGGCCCGAGAAAGCGACGCCCGGACTGGTCGCTCAGGTAACGCTCGATAATGTAGGGATCTATACCGTGGTCGCCTCGACCTGTCTTTGGCTCCTTGGTCTGTTCTTCATCAGCAAAGTAAAAGAGGATCGTGCGACACACGCCGAGCGGCTGTCAGATCTTACGAGAAGTACCCAAGACACCTAGCGCCTAAACGACGCCTCTTGGCAGTCATCGTGCTGATGGGCGCGGCATTGCTTGCGTCGCGCTCATTTTCGCAGCCTGATGCTATTGCAACTGCGGCCACACAGATTTGGCGCCGGCAACCGCAGTGCCTCTGGAGCCTCTCTAGAGCATCTCTGGACTCTCATTGCACTATCTCTGGACTGGCAACTCGAAGTATATTCTTACCTCTAAGACCTTTGCAGGACAGACGCCCATGACCCTTAAAACCTCCTTGCTCGTTACACTGGCAATGCTCACAAGCTCAATGACGTACGCCCTACCCGCTGACGTCAGTACGAAAGTGACTGCAGTCATGCCAAAAGTTGTGACGTGGCGGCGTGATTTTCACGAACACCCAGAGCTCAGTAATCAAGAATTTCGAACGGCAAAAATTGTTGCAGACCACCTCCGTGCGCTCGGCATGGAGGTCGAAACCGAAGTGGCACACACCGGTGTCGTTGGGACGTTAAAAGGGGGTGATGGACCGGTTGTTGCGCTCCGAGCAGACATGGACGCTCTCCCGGTCACAGAAATGGTCGACCTCCCCTTTGCGTCAAAGGCAAGAGGCGTCTATCAGGGTCGTGATGTTGGAATTATGCACGCCTGTGGGCACGACAACCATGTTGCGATTTTAATGGGTGTTGCCGAAGTCCTCGCCGGCATGGGCGATGACCTGCCGGGTACCGTGAAGTTTATCTTTCAGCCTGCAGAGGAAGGAACTCCCGACGGATCAGTCGGTGGTGCAGAACTAATGATGCTGGAAGGCGTTTTCGAAAATCCACGCCCCGACGTGGTCTTCGGTCTGCATGTATTTCCCTTTCCCGTAGGAACGATCGCCACACGACCCGGTGGCCTCATGGCGTCGTCAGACCGACATCAAATAACAATTAACGGCAAACAAACGCATGGTGCCGTCCCGTGGGCCGGCGTGGATCCTATTGTCACCTCAAGCCAGGTGGTTTTAGGCTTACAAACCATTGTCTCTCGACAGATTGATGCAACGCTCACACCCTCTATCGTCACGATCGGTAGAATCGAGGGTGGTGTACGCAACAACATTATTCCCGAGTCGGTGGAGCTCGAGGGCACGATTAGAACCTTTGATGCGGCAACCCGGCTTGATATTCATGAACGCATTCGCCGCACGGCAACAAGCATTGCCGAGGCGTCGGGCGCAACGGCCGACGTACAGATCGACATGGGCTACGGCGTCACGCGAAATGACCCCGAACTCTTTCGGCAAATGTCGCCAACCTTGGAGGCGGTCGCTGGAGACCGTTTTATTGAAGCGGCGCAGACCACCACGGCAGAGGACTTTTCTTACTTCGCCAATGAAGTGCCCGGGCTGTTCTTATTCCTGGGTGTGGCGCCAGAGGACCCCAGCCTCATTCATCCCAACCATTCACCGCGGTTCTATGCTGATGAACGAGCGCTCCCCGTAGGGGTCGAGGCACTGACGTCGATGACGCTCGACTACATGATGGCCGATCAGTAGATCAGTCCTCAGTGAAAGCCTCCCGAAGCTGACGTTTGAGAATTTTGCCAATGTCACTTCGGGGCAGTTCATTCATGAACGTGACCCCCGCGATTGCCTGAATACTGCTGAGTCGGCCGTTGGCCTCATGCCTAATATCATCTTCTGAGCGCATGCTACCGGGCTGTTTAACGACAAACGCCCAAGGCGTCTCACCCCAGTGATCTGAGGGTCTCGCCACCACTGCCGATTCGACAACATCGGATGCCGCGTTCAAAGCTTCCTCTAGATCAGTCGCATAGATGTTTTGCCCACCGGACAGGATCATGTCTTTTATTCGATCGCTCAAAAACAGCCAGCCATCCTCATCCAGATAACCCACGTCACCCGATCGGTAGAAAAGCTGGCCATTCTCATCAAACCAATGCATCGCTTTGGTCGCGTCGTCACGATTGAGATAACCATCGCTCATAATACCCGTGCGACCGACAATTTCTCCCGCCTCTAGCGGACCCAACTGCTCACCATTCTCTCCCAAAATTTTAAGCTCACCACCAGGCTGAACCTGACCAACAGACGCGAGCTTCCCCAATTCCGCGGCTTTACGCGCCACCAGGGTGGTTGCAACACCACCCTCGGTGAGGCCGTAGAACTCCAGAAGTTGCGCATCAGTGTCGGCAAGGATTTTCTCTTTCATGGCCGCCGATAGCGGTGCACTGGTGGACAATAGCCACCTGACACTTTCCCAGTTAGCCGCAGTATGGTTATCGGCCGCCCACATTCGCTGGTACTGAACAGGCACGAGCATCGCGTGCGTGACTTGGTAGTCTCGAACCAGCTCATTGGCCTGCTCAGCATTAAACTTTCGCATGATAATTTGAGTCGCACCGACCCACACCGACGGCCACCACGTTGTAATCGTCGTATTGGAATAGAGTGGCGTACTGGTCAGTACCGTCGCGCCTTCAAAATCCATCGCTTGTGTGCCAGAAATCAGCAAATGCCGCGCCAAGTGACTGTGGATAATGCCTTTAGGCATTCCCGTTGTACCCGAGCTATACAGAATGTCGTACTCCTCATCCAGCGCCATCTGAATATTTGGAGATACGGTCGGAAATTGCCCGGCCCACACCCAGTGATCGCTAAACACGTCGCAGGCACTCTCCAGGGCAAATCGAAGCTCAGAGCGAATACTGGGCAAGTCCAAAAACTGATCAAGCGCGGCCTCTCGGTAATCATCCGAGACGAAAAGGCCCTTCACCGCACTGTCTGCCAGCATATTTCGTTGTGCTTCAGGTGTGGCGGTACTGGGCACGGGTACCATACTGGCGCCCGAGCATAAAATACCGGTCATGACTTCCGCACATTCGACGCTATTGCGCGACAGCACAGCGATTCGATCACCTTTACCAATACCCGCAGCAATGAGTCCATTGGCAATGCGAAAAACATGGTCAATGCTGACTTCGTTTGAGCGCCCTGCGCCGTCGATGACATAAGCAAATGCGTCGGGTCGTTGTCGGCGTCGATCGTCAAGCTGATTACAGAGCGATAGTGTCACGGGGTATTCCTTTTACGCGTTCATTATTGGCGGCTTTCAGTGTCGTGAGACCTTACCAAAGGTTCGACATCGTCGCAGTCATAAAAATAAGGCGTCGCTAGACTGAACGAAGACCGCCTTTTGTCCGTAAAACCCAGACCAGCATCAGTTTCGGGAGTACACCATGGGTCAAGACAAGGATTCTTCGTCCAGCAGTAAGTCGTCAAAGTTTATCGATCGATTTGACGACGTAGTATTGGGGATGTTCGCGTTTGCCGAGCGAGGGCTGTTGTTGCTCATTGGCGTGCTTGCCATTGTGGCTGTCGCGTTTGAGCTCGGAGGATTAGCCAAAACGGGTGATATTAATCTTGCTGACCTTCTTCTGCTGTTTATCTACCTCGAAGTACTCGGTATGGCCTATGCCTACTATTCCACCCACAGTGTGCCGGTCACCCTGCCCGTCCTTATCGCGATTACCGGCATCACGCGACTCATTTTACTGAGTAAGGACTCGGAACCGACACACCTGATGTACGAAGCAGGCGCAGTCCTACTGTTGGCAATCGCCTACGGTGCGCTCACCTGGGCAAGCCATCAATTCTCAAGAAAGTAATTCTTAAGCGAGGGCTTCTAGCCTACGCGCCGACTGTCTATGATAAGCAATGGCCCGATTTAACCGCCCCTACTGCGCACTTCTGATCGCGTCGTGCGTCCTTTCGGGAGGCCTTTCAGCCTCGCCCGTCACAGAATCTGTGTCCTTTGACGCGGTTATGGACCTGCCCGTGTTGCGCGCTCACGAACACCACCGCTATGGGCCGGGCAGCTTGCAAACCGTCTTGAAGGTCAGCACTGCCGCCCCATTAAAAACCACACTTGTCCTCATTCACGGCGGCTGCTGGTCAAATGCCTACTCGCGTGACCACGCGCTGCCCATGGCGGAATCTCTGACGCGCCACGGATACGACGTTTGGGTTCCGGAGTATCGGCGCGTCGGTGACCCAGGTGGCGGCTGGCCCGGTAGTCTCGAGGATATCAAGACCGCGGTGAACTACGTGACAGACACTGCCGGGGTTCGTCCTGTTCTCATCGGCCACTCTGCCGGAGGACACCTGGCACTGAGGGCCGCGCAAGACGAGGATCTTCCGATCGACGGTATTGTTGGGCTCGCACCCATTACAGATCTTGTCGGTTATGGGGCGCAAAAAGGCAGCTGTCAGTCCATGGTGGCGCCTTTCATGGGAGATCAAGACTATCAGCCGGATAAACGATACCGCGAGGCCTCGGTCACAGTCAGTCGCATCGCGACCCCTGTACGTATTGTCATTGGACGGGACGACCCGATCGTGGGCCACGACCAAACGCTCGCGTTTGACGAAGCGGTGATCACCACGGTGGATGGTGCCGGTCACTTCGATGTCATCCACCCTGCAACACCCGCATTTCAAGCGGCACTGATCGCACTCGAAAGTCTGGTTCCCAAGGGGATGCCTTAAACATGACTAACCCGTCTATTGAACGAGTCAGATCTCGTTTTTTGCTCCCTAATGACAAAGTCTATCTTGATGGCAATTCACTGGGCCCCTTAACGTCTGAGGCTTCTGAACACCTCATTGAGGCGATCTCCCAGCAGTGGGGACAGGATTTAGTGGCGGCGTGGAATAAACACGGTTGGATCGACCTTCCACAAACAGTGGGTAACCAAATAGCACCGATTATCGGTGCACATCGCGGGAACGTGATTTGCTGCGACAGTCTGTCAGTCAACCTGTTTAAGGCACTGTCAGCAGCCCTTGAAATCAATAACACGCGAACCCGTATCACTGTCGAGGCGCATCAGTTTCCCACCGACAACTACATTGCCTCGGGGCTTGCGCGACTGATGGGTGCGGATCGTTGTCAGGTCAAGGCCACCGATATTTCAAAATTAACGGCTGATGATTTATCCGATACCGCGGTCCTTGCACTTTCCCATGTCGATTACAAAACGGGAACGCTGCGCGACATGCCGGGCATTACCGCGCTTGCGCAGGAGGCAGGCGCCTTGGTTGTGTGGGATTTAGCACACAGTGCAGGTGTTGTTGAGCTGTCGCTGGAATCGTCAAACGTTGATTTCGCCGTCGGCTGCACCTATAAGTTTTTAAACGGCGGGCCGGGAGCGCCAGGGTTTCTTTTTGCTCGCGCCAAGCACCAGTTGGCACAGAATCCAATCCCTGGCTGGATGGGCCACGCGCGCATCTTCGACTTCGAGCCTCAGTATGAGCCCGCCAAAGGGATTCAACGCTTTTTGACGGGGACCCAGAGTGTGATCGCACTGAGTGCGGTTGCGGGTGCCTTAACGCTGTTCGAGGACGTAAACGTTCGAGACCTTAGAGACGCCAGTCTCTCGCTTACGCGTGCGTTTATTGAGCGTTGGAAGCGCAGTCCCTTGTCCGCCACCTCAACCTTACTCACCCCTGAGAATGACAGTCAGCGTGGATCGCATGTCAGTTTGGCGCTGGATGATGCATTTCCAATCAGTCAGGCACTGATCGACGACGGCATTATTATCGATTATCGCGAACCCAATATTGTGCGGTTTGGATTTGCGCCACTCTACAACACCGACGCCGACACGGAGCGCGCCATGAGTGCGCTCGAGGCGATTATTGCAAGTAAGCGCTATGAAGCGCCCAAATATCAGGTCAAGTCCACCGTCACCTAGGCGCCAGGGTACCGGCGTATCCACTGCCCCTGAAACCTACCCCGAACTCGGTATACCGCGATTGAAATAAGTGTATTCGCGGTATTTCGTTTGCGATAGCGTTACGCGCTTTACAGGGAGCTGGTTATGAGCGGGCTGGCGTTAAACGACATCTTCAAAATCGGCATCGGTCCATCGTCAAGCCACACCATGGGACCCATGCATGCCGCACACCACTTCATAGGGAGCCTCAGCCCCGAACTGCTGACTAAACCCCTCGCTATTGAAGTGACATTGCACGGGTCGCTGGCGGCAACGGGTGATGGGCATGGGACACCCGGAGCAATCACCGCAGGGCTTGCCGGGTTTCACTACGAAACAGTCACACTGTCCGACATTCACGCGATGTGGCAGTCGGCGACCACGCTCGGTCAACTCTCGCTTGAGAGCGGGGCTCAGCTCCGCTTTAACCCTGAGCAGCACCTTTATCGAGACACGGTGCCACTCAGCAACCACCCTAACGGTATGACGTTTAGCGCCTCTTTACAGGGCAACGTCGTCGCTGAGACGCGCTACTTTTCCGTCGGTGGTGGCATGGTAGAGGATCAGCACGGTCACACGCTTGCAACCTCCGCGACGCAGACCCGTGCTGGCCCATTTCCCTACGCCAGCATGAACGAGCTCGTCGACTGGTGCACACGTGAAAATCTGTCAATCGCGCAAGTGCAAGCCGCAAACGAACACCTCTCCCTGCAGCTGGAGCATGACGCGATGTCAGCAACGCTCTGGAGCGTCATGTCCGACTGCATTGACCGAGGCCTTGCGGCACACGGCGAACTGCCGGGTGGCCTGCACGTTAAACGACGCGCAGGTGCGCTTTGGAATCGCTTGCTTAACAACTCCCAAGGGGATAAAGCGCCGGCCAATGCCGCACAGCGCGCCATGGTTTATGCCATGGCGGTTAACGAGGAAAACGCGGCCGGCGGCCGGTTAGTGACCGCACCGACAAACGGCGCCGCAGGCATTGTTCCTGCTGTTTTAAAGGCCCATCTAGATGAGCACCAGCTCAACGAGGCTGGCGTAAACCGTCACGTGAGTGTGTTTTTACGCACAGCAACCGCCATTGGCGGTTTGTTTAAGATGAATGCATCGATCTCAGGGGCAGAAGTCGGCTGTCAGGGCGAGGTAGGCGCAGCCGCGTCCATGGCTGCGGCGGGTCTGACCGCGGCCCTCGGGGGCAATCCTCGGCAGATTGAAAACGCGGCCGAGATAGCGGTCGAGCACTGCCTGGGCCTCACCTGTGATCCGATTGGCGGGTTGGTCCAAGTGCCGTGTATAGAGCGCAACGGCATGGGCGCCGTAAAGGCTATTGCAGCATCAGACCTCGCACTTGCCGGCGACGGCCAGTTTATGATCTCACTCGATCAGGTGATCGAGACGGTTCGTGAAACCGGTCGAGACATGGACAGCCGTTACAAAGAAACCGCACGCGGTGGACTGGCTATTCACGGACTCAAAATTCCGGTCACTGCGGTGGAGTGCTGATCGGGGTTAGCCGCGAGCCCCCCGGGGTCCGGATCTATTTCAAATGAGGCAAACCACGACTCACAGGCCGCAAAATCGTGACTCGTCGGCGCCACCACCGATAGCGGTAATCCCGTTTCAGGGTGAGTGAACTCGAGCGACTGCGCATGTAACCAGAGGCGTCGGAACCCCAGTGCAGTTTCAAAAAATCGGTTATGAGTCCCCTTACCGTAGCGGACATCTCCGATTATAGGGTGCGCACAATGCTTCATATGACGCCGTAACTGTCTGAAGCGACCGGTATGGGGCCGCAAATACACCGATGAATAGCGACCTTCGGGGTACCGATCGACTGGCAGTCTAACCGTCCAGTGCTTGGCGACTTCCACCTCGGTCGTGGCTTCTCGAGGCGTCCCATTGATCAATTTATTACCGCGCCGATCGACCTCGTCGCGTAAGGGATGCTCAATCCGTGAAATACCCGTCACGTGCCCTCGAACAATGGCCCGGTAAACCTTTGAGACGTTGCCTTGAGCAAACTGCTCCGAAAGGCTCCGCGCCACCTGTTTGTTGAGTGCACAGACAACGAGACCCGAGGTCGGCTTGTCCAGTCGATGAACGGGGTAGATGTACTGCCCAAGCTGATCACGAAGGACCTGCACCAGCGCGCGATGCTCTTGGGAGTCAATGGCACTCCGGTGTACAAGCAGCCCTTTCGGCTTGTCCACAACAACCAGCGATTCGTCTTGATAACACAGCGTAAGTTCAGTCACTAAGCCCTACCCATCCAGGTATTTCTCTCGATCAATACGAGCGTCGAAATTGCCCGTGTCCTCGGCCGAAACTCTAACCCTAATGCGTAGTGCATGAACGTGTTTTTTCATTTCTTTGGAACGCCAGTCAGATTAAAATCGCAGGGCATTTAATAAGAAGGATTCTAAGATGCCCAAGCAACATAACCTCTACATTGACGGACAGTGGACAGCGGGCGACGCCTATGTCGATAACGTCAGTCCCTCGGACAGTAACGACGTCATCGGGGTCTACGCGCAGGCCAATCCTTCGCAGGTTGAGGCGGCTCTTAAAGCCGCTAATCGCGCAGTACTCGACTGGGGCGATTCGCCACTTGAGGCTCGCTTTCAAGTGCTCATGGCAATTGGCAACGAACTGATTGAGCGAAGCGCCGAGCTTGGCGAGCTGCTCGCGCGTGAAGAGGGTAAAACACGCGCTGAAGGTGTTGGCGAAGTTTACCGGTCGGGCCAATTCTTCCATTATTTTGCTGGAGAGGTTCACCGACAAATCGACGACCGTGCCGAATCGGTGCGCCCGGGTATCGAAATCGATACTCGCCGGGAGCCTGTCGGTGTCGTCGCCATTATCAGCCCGTGGAATTTTCCCATGGCCACCGCCGTCTGGAAAATCGCCCCGGCACTCGCGTTTGGTAATGCCGTGATCTTCAAGCCGGCGAACCTCGTGCCCGCCAGCGCCTGGGCATTAACCGAAATCATCTCTCGCCAAGAGGCGCTGCCCTCGGGGACCTTCAATTTGGTGATGGGCTCCGGTGGATCCGTGGGCAATACGATCATCCACAGCGACAAAATTCACGCCGTCTCCTTTACCGGGTCACTCCCGGTGGGTCGCGAAGTCGCCAAAGCAACCGCTGCCAACCTCGTGAAGTGCCAGCTCGAAATGGGGTCGAAGAACGCGTTAATTGTTGCCGCCGACGCCGACCTTGATGTTGCTGTCAACGCCGCCTTTGTGGGCGCCTACAGTGGCACCGGCCAAAAGTGCACCGCCTCCTCGCGACTCATTGTGGATCAAAGCGTGCACGACGAGTTTGTCGCAAAACTCATCGCAAAGCTTGAAAACGTCACGGTCGGGCACGCGCTAGAAGACGGGGTCGATATGGGTCCCGTTGCCTCCGAGCAGCAGCTCCATGAAAACCTTAACTGGGTATCTGTCGGTCAGCAAGAAGGCGCGACACTCGCCTTTGGTGGTGGTCGTGTCGCGGCCGCAACTGACGGCTACTACATGGCGCCCGCCTTATTTGTCGACACCACAAACGACATGCGGATCAATCGAGAGGAACTCTTCGCGCCCATCGCCTGTGTGATAAAAGCTACGGATTATGAGGACGCACTGCAGATCCTCAATGACACCGAATTTGGTCTTACTGCAGGCATTATCACGCAGTCTCTGAAGATTGCCTCAGACTTTAAACGCCGAGCTGTCAGTGGGTGTGTGATGGTTAATCTGCCGACTGCTGGCACCGACTATCACGTGCCTTTTGGTGGTCGTAAAAACTCAAGCTTTGGTCCTAGAGAACAAGGTCAAAGTGCCCGTGAGTTCTACACGACCGTGAAAACGAGTTATATCCAAGCGTAAATCTGGAGCGATGTTGTGAATCAAGATTGGACGGTCATCGATGGTCTGCAGTACTCGGCGTGGTCGCGCGACATTTTTGAACAAATGCGCGCCGGGGGTTTGAACTGCGTTCACGTCACGATCGCCTACCACGAGAATACCAAAGAGACACTGACGCGCTTTGGCGAGTGGAATCAGCGCTTCGAGTCCATGCCCGATCTCATTCGTCCCGTCTATGAACCGAGTGACATCGCGCGCGCAAAATCCGAGGGTCGCATTGGGATTATCTTTGGCGCTCAGAACTGCTCGCCGATCGAAGACGAGATTCGATTGGTTGAAGTCATGCGCCGGCTCGGTTTGATGATTATGCAGCTCACCTATAACAATCAAAGCCTGCTGGCCTGCGGCTGCTACGAGGATGAAGACAGCGGTTTAACCCGATTTGGTAAGCAAGTCATCAGAGAGATGAATCGCGTTGGCATGGTGATCGATATGTCTCACAGCGCTGAACGCTCCACTCTCGAGGCCATCGACTATTCACACCAGCCCGTCATTGTGTCTCACGCCAACCCGAGTCATTTCCACCCTGCGCTGAGAAATAAGTCAAACAAAGTTATCGATGCCGTGGCTGCAAATGCGGGCCTTCTTGGGTTTTCGCTGTACCCCTTCCATTTAAAAAACGGGCCCCAGTGCACGCTCGACGACTTCTGTGACATGGTGGTTTGGACCGCTGAGCGCATGGGTGTCGATAAGATCGGACTGGGATCCGATCTCTGTCAGAACCAGCCTCAAAGCGTCCTTGAGTGGATGCGAAACGGCCGTTGGTCAAAGACCATGGACTACGGCGAGGGATCGGCAGGTAATGCCGGTTGGCCCGAGCAGTTGAGTTGGTTCGGTGACAGTCGCGATTTTCCGGGTATCGCTGCAGCACTGATTAAACGAGGATTCTCCGACGACGAGATGGGCAAAATCATGGGCGGCAACTGGTTGGATTTATTAACCCGAGCCGGCACATCCACCGCGCTTCAGAGCGCAAGCCATGACGTCCCATGACCTTTGATTCAGGACAACCCTTACCCACGGTTCTCCGCCCCCCCGCGACGGTAATGGACTTAAATCGATTGGGTTCATTGACGAGTAGTCGCCTGAGTTTCTCTCGATCACTGATCCGAAAAATGGCGCGTCAACGATGGCAAATCTTCCAGACACGGTTTGAACTTGACGAGCAGGGTTACGGGGAAGTCATCTATCGTGTTCAAACGCCCTATGCGCGCTACCACGTGGTTATATTCTCAAGAGCGCTTGACGACTCACAGCGCTCTGACAGAGTCATAGCAGAAGCTTGGGACCTGACTTTTGGTCTCGTCGAGGGCGACGTCGAAGCGTCTCTGATGACCGCGCTTGCGGAAAATGTCCCTTTGCAAGAAGCAGGACGGCAACATCCGCGATTACTGGTTATTTCTCGAGCAAATCGCAGTGTGCGTAATTTCTCCACCTTCATTGACTGCTTGAGCAACGGGCAACAACCACCCGCCGAGTTACTAAAAACGGCCGGCTACCTCTACCGCACGACCGCCGTCTACGGCAATGGTAAATTCGGCATCGCCGATTACGGCCGACTTAAAGAAAATCCTGATTTCAGGCACCCGTTTTCCGCTCAAATGTCAGCCGTGTACGTCCTGCGCCAGTTTTCAATCGATCAAGTCGAACACATCGCTCGCTGCCGCAGTAGCAACGCAACCGGCCTTTCGGAGGCACTGCGGCGGTACGTCGGTATTGGAAACTCCACGGGACTGGGCATGGCGCCCTTTCTGATCAATCACCCCCTCCTTATCAACCAGTGGATTCACATGCGTGAAACCGCGTTATTGCTCGCCAAACAGCAAGTACCGGATGAGGTGAGTCAAGAGCAGCTGCTCTCGCTGATGGACCGCGGACTGCAGAGCTTGAAAGAAGTCGCGATTGAGAATTCGGAGCAAGCTACTCGAAACGATGAGGTCATTGAACAACTCGGACTGGTTCGCGTGTGGCTCCAGCAGGTGCCCATCGAGGATGATCTCTGGATACAGTTAACCGATTGGGCGGAGGCTGCTCTGTCACTTGAAACGCAAGAACTGATCAATGCTTTGCTGATCGAGCTTTATCCAGAGCACGTCGACGTTCTCGAAGACTCGATGACGACAGAAGAGACGCTCGAGCTAACGCCCGATATGCCCCTCGTACAGCTCAAGCAACTGATCGAAACACACTTAGATTGGGCCATTAACGACGCGTTCGATACCGTGGATGGACACTACTGGTTTTGGTATCGCTCGATTGAAAAAGAGGAACCACGATTAGGTATTCGCGGCGTTGACGACGGCGAGGAAAAAGAACTTGCACTCGCCATCGGACCGAGAGTCAAGCAGATTCATGCGGCGATCAATGCGCATCTTTCTGATGCGCCTAAATCGCTGACTATCGACTTTCTCATGGCGCACCCTCGGCAGGTGGATATTATTCGGCGGATTCAAACCATGGCCAGCTCAGCCTATGGTGAAATTCGCGCGAACTTGTGGCATCGCGACATGAAGCCCATGCACCTTTTACGCGCAAAACTGTCGTTTCTGGGGGCTAACCGCTTCGACCCTCGCGGTGACCGGTGGGTTCGCGTCACCTTCTTTCAAGGGGCGCCACTCTTGTCAGAACTGAATGCCGAGCCGGCAGACCTGAACGCGTTCGACGACTGGAGCTTTGCTTTGTCGCCCGAAAACGCGACAGAAAAGAGCGCTGCACCGTGAAAGTCTCATTTAACGAACTGCAATCGCTCTCCTGCAAAGCCTTTATTGGCATGGGGTTCTCGGACGGTCAGGCCACCGATGCGGCGGATATGCTGTGCTGGATGGAGAGCTACGGCTTAGACGGATTGAAAACACTGAGCGCCGCATTACTGCAATATTCGCTGCAGCACCCTTACGCGCCGCCCGAGAGTCTTTATCAGGACAGCGACGTCACGGTACTCGACGCAAACGACGCCAGCGTGCTCGCCTGCTCTCATTTACCGCTGGAACTTGCCTTCGCTAAAGCCCGAGCACGAGGCCTCTCGGTCCTTAAAATCAAACGCTGTCGTCAGCGCCAGCTCATTATGGGGTATCTCGCTCGACTGGCGAGTCGCGGAATGAATGTAACTGCCTTTTGGCGCAATTCTCAGCTGCCACTGACCGAGCAGGTCGTGGGTTTCCGAGCCAACTCTTCAGTGCCTTCGATCCGAATCTATGCAGTGTCAGAGGTGCCCGAGGAAAATAAAGAAAACACCGGCATAACCGTCGTTATGGCGAACCACGTCGACCTACTGCCGACCATGCGGTCTGATTACGAATACGACTTGTTGGCCCGTCACGATGAACTCGACTTACTCAACATACGATCGCAAGCCCAGACCTTGGGAATTAACGTCGATGACGCCTTGTGGGATCAGCTCAAAGCATTTGCAAAACTGACACTTGTTGCCTCAAACGTTAGCTCTCGCTCAGGGGCGGGACCGGCGGACTGAGTGTCACCTTAAGACAATAAAACGAGGTGATAGGCCTCATTGATAAACGATAAAACGAGGGCTTAACTATCACTGATTTATCCGCACAGCAGACTAAGCTGACGCAGTCTTGGACCGTAATCGCCGGCGCTATGGCGCTTATTTCTCTGTTTTTGGGCGTATTTTTTATCGACGCGGAGCTCTTTGGCGCGTTGATTGATCGGAGTTTTGCCTGGAGTGCGCAGTACTTTGGCCTGTTCTGGCAAGTACTCATGCTGATTAACTTCCTGATCGCACTATGGATCGCGACCCGCAGTGGCGCCACGCGTGTTTTGGGTGCACTCGACACGCCGGAGTTTTCCAATTTCCAATGGGGCTCAATGATTTTATGCACGCTATTGGCAGGTGGCGGTGTGTTCTGGGCCGCCGCGGAACCCATTGCACACTTCGTATCACCACCGCCGCTGTTCGACGGATACACCACGACTCAGACGATGACAGGCGTGGCTCTGGCGCAAGCGTTTCTGCACTGGGGTTTTCTTGCATGGTCGATTTTGGGAAGTCTTACCGCCGTGCTGTTGATGCATCTGCATTACGACCGAGGACTCCCGCTCGCGCCTCGGACACTGCTGTACCCACTCGTTGGCGAGTCGGGGGTTCGCGGTCGTTTAGGTGACGTTGCTGACATTGTCTCTGTGGTTGCCGTTTTTGCAGGCACTGTGGGGCCCATAGGGTTTCTCGGATTACAAGTCAGCTACGGACTGAGCGAACTCTATGGCAGTCCAGATACCAAACTTATTCAAATCGTCACGATCGCCGGGCTTATGGGACTTTACCTCGTCTCTGCGGTCAGCGGGATGCATCGGGGCATTCAGTTATTGAGCCGTGCCAATATTGTATTGGGTGCTGTGCTACTGCTGTTCCTGCTGCTCGCAGGTCCCACCCGTTTAATCATTGGCGGTTTTTTTGAGGGACTAACAACGCACCTAGCGTGGTTCGGACACCAGGCGCTTTTTCGCGGCGAGGCAGGCGTATTCGGAGATCCTGGTTGGCTTTCTCCTTGGACCCTTTTCTTCTGGGGCTGGTTCATCGGCTACGGTCCGATGATGGCGATCTTTATT